>NZ_LGDO01000231.1:0-61339 GCF_001279805.1 Streptomyces sp. XY431 | reverse complement strand
GGGCCGGGGCGGGCGCCGGGGCCGGGGACGGCCGCGGGGCGTCCTGGCCGGACCCGGCCGAGGGCGCCGACGCACCCCTCGACGCCCTCTCCGGCGGCGTCGGCGGACCCGCCGCGCTCGGCCCGCTGCTCGCCACCGTCCTCGACGCGCTGGAGACCGGCGCCACCCGGCGCGGCGGCCCGCTGCCGCCCGGCCGCCCCGGCGACCTCGCCGCCCTGGTCGACCGGGCGCTCGCCGCCGCCGAGGGCCCCGACGCCCTCGCCCGCCTCACCGAACTGCTCGCCCACGGCGCCGCCGACCCCGCCGACCCGTTCTGCGCCGCCCATCTGCACTGCCCGCCGCTCGCCGTGGCCGCGGCCGCCGACCTCGCCGTCAGCGCCCTCAACCCCTCCCAGGACTCCTGGGACCAGGCCCCCGCGGCGACGGCGCTGGAGACCGCGCTGCTCGCCGAACTCGCCGCCCTGGTCGGCTACGACCCCGCCCGGGCCGCCGGCGTGGTCACCTCCGGCGGCACCGAGTCCAACCTCATGGGCCTGATGCTCGCCCGCGACCAGAAGCTCGACGGCATCGTCGAACTCGACGGGCTCCTCGGGCTGCCCGCCGGCGTCCGGCCCCGGATCTTCGCCTCCCGGGCCGCGCACTTCTCGGTCCAGCGGGCGGCCGCCCTGCTCGGCCTCGGCGAACGCGCCGTCGTCCCGGTCGACGTCGACCGCGAGCTGAGGATGGACCCGGTGGCGCTCGAACGCGCCCTGGCCGAGGCGAGTTGGGCCGGACACACCCCCGTCGCGGTGGTCGCCACCGCCGGCACCACCGACACCGGCGCCGTCGACCCGCTGCCCGCCGTCGCCGACCTCGCCGCCCGCTACGACGCCTGGCTGCACGTCGACGCCGCGTACGGCGGCGGCGCCCTGCTCTCCGACCGGCTCGCCCCCCTGCTCGCCGGCATCGAACGCGCCGACTCCGTCTCGCTGGACTGGCACAAGCTCGGCTGGCAACCGGCCGCCGCCGGCGTCTTCCTGGTGCGCCACGCCGAGACCTATGTCTCGCTCGCCCGCCGGGCCGTCTACCTCAACCCGGCCGACGACGAACAGGCGGGCTACCCGAGCCTGTTGGGCCTCTCGCTGCGCACCACCCGGCGGCCCGACGCCTTCAAGCTCGCCGTCACCCTGCGTACCCTCGGCCGCGCCGGGCTCGGCCGGCTCGTCGACGCCTGCCACGACCTCGCGCGCTCCGCCGCCGACGCCGTCCGGGCCGAACCGGAGCTGGAACTGCACGCCGAACCCGTGCTGACCGCCCTGCTGTTCCGCTACCGCCCGGCCGGTCCGGACTCCCCGCGGGCGGCCGCCGATCCGGCCGCCGACCCGGCCGCGCTCGACCGGGTCAACGCCGAGCTGCGGCGCGAACTGCTGCGCGGCGGACGGGCCGTGGTCGGCCGGACCGAACTGCCCGGCGAGGGCCCCGGCCGGGTCCGGCTCAAACTGACCCTGCTCAACCCGCACACCACGCCGGCCGAGGTGGCCGCCCTGATCGGCGAGATCGTCCGCGCCGGCCGCGAGACCTGGCGCTGGGTCGGCCGGTAGGGCGGGTGGTGGGCCAGGCCGGTCCACCCCCACCCTGACCTCCGGATCACCGGACCCGCTCCGGGTCCTCCACGGCGCGAACCACGGCGCGAACCACGACAGGAACCACGACAGGAACCACGCCGCGCTCCTCGGCGCGGCCTACGGCGCGAACAGGATCTCGCGGCACCGCTCCCAGGTGGCCGGGTCGGCGGCGACGAGCAGGCCGTCCTCGCCGCCCGGGGCCTCGGGGCGGTAGGGGGTGCCGTCGAGGCGGGCGGCGCGGCCGCCGGACTCGGCCACCAGGAGGGAGCCGGGGGCGTGGTCCCAGGGGAGGGTGCGCCAGTAGAGGATGAAGTCGGTGGCGCCCTCGGCGATGTCGGGGTACTCGATGCCGGCGGCGTGGCGGCCGGCGGTGAGTCCGCCGAAGGCGTCGGCGTTGGCCTCGATCAGACGGCGGCGGGAGGGGTCCAGGAACCGGCTCTTCACCGAGCCGCGCCAGGCGGCCGGATCGGTGCCGGCGGGTGTGCGGGTCAGCCGGCGGCCGTCGCGCCAGGCGCCGGAGCCGAGTTCGGCGGTGTAGGTGGTGGCGGTGGCCGGCTGCCGGATCCAGGCGGCGACGGTCCGGCCGTCGCGCACCAGGGAGACCATCACCGCGTAGTCGGGGCGGCCGGCGACGAAGTTGGCGGTGCCGTCGACCGGGTCGACGAGCCAGACGGCGGGTTCGGCGTGCAGGGCCCGGGCGAGCGCGGGGTCGGCGGCCACCGCCTCCTCGCCGACCACCGGGACGGGCAGCAGCTCGCGCAGCCGCCGCGCGATGATCAGCTCGGCCTCGCGGTCGGCGACGGTGACCACCTCGCCGGGGGCCTTCTCCATCACCTCGCCGGAGGCCAGCGCCCGGAACCGGGGCTCCACCGCCTCGGCCGAGGCCTCGGCGATGATCTCCGCCACCTTCTCCATCAGCACGTGCCCGCTCCCTTCGCTGCTACCACCTTCGCACGTCAGTGCGGTTCCGGTGGGCGGTGGGCAGGGCCGACGGCCGACGGATTCCGGAATCTGTTGCCCGGGCTCTGAGGTCCGTCGGCCGTCCTGAGCGGTGGTCCCTCAGCGGTCCTCCGTCGGGCCGTCCAGGTAGTGGAAGCCCGGGCGGGGGTGCATCAGGAACTCGTGGTGCGAGATGTTCCAGGCGTACGCCCCGGCCAGGTCGAAGAGCACCCGGTCGCCCGTGCGGAGGCGGGCGGCGGCAGGCGCGGCCTGGGCGAGCACGTCCTTCGGGGTGCAGAGCTGGCCGGTCAGGGTGGCCCGGCCGGTGGTCACGGCGGGCCGCTCCCACGGGTGGGGCCAGTCCTCGACCGGCAGGGTGCCGAACGGCTGGCTGTGGCCCCGGGTGGCCGGGGTCCGCAGGTGGTGGGTGCCGCCGCGGACGACCGCGAAGTCCTCGCCGTGGCTGCGCTTCACGTCCAGCACCTCGGTCGCGTACCAGCCGCAGTACGCGGTGAGCGCCCGGCCGGGCTCGATCCGCAGGACCAGGCCGGGGTGGCGGTCCAGCAGCTTCCCGAGGCCCTCGCCGAACGCGGTCCAGTCGAACCGGGCGTCCGGGTCGGCGTAGTCGACGGCCATGCCGCCGCCCACGTTGACCTCGTCCAGCGCGAAGGCGTGCCGCTCGGCCAAACGGGTGGACCAGCCGACGATCTGCTCCGCCAGCGCCAGCTGCTCGGAGGCCGCCAGCCCGCTCGCCAGATGGGCGTGCACACCGCGCAGCCGCAGCTGCCGCCGGACCGGGCCCAGCGGGCCGACCGGCTCGGTGAGCAGGCGGACCGCCGCCTCGGCGCGGTCCGGGTCCAGTCCGAACGGGGTCGGGCGCCCACCCATCGCCAGCGCGACGGAGTCCAGGGCGCCCGCCCCGACCGGCAGGTTCACCCGCAGCAGCACGTCCACGGTCGCGTCCGGCCGGTCGGCCAGCACGGCGGCGAGCCGGTACAGCTCCTGCTCGCTCTCGACGTGCCAGCGGTGCACACCGGCGTCCACGGCGGCGGCGATCTCGGAGGGTGTCTTGCCGGGCCCGCCGAAGGCCAGCGGGGCGTCCGGGACGGCCGCCCGCACATGCGCCAACTCGCCGCCGCTGGACACCTCGTAGCCGTCCACGGCCTCGCGCAGCGCGGCCAGCACCGGGGCCTCGGGATTGGCCTTGGCCGCGTAGTACAGCTCGACCCGCTCCGGCAGGGCGGCCCGGACGGCGGCGGCGTGCGTCCGCAGGGCCGCCAAGTCATAGACATAGGCCGGGAGTTGTTCCGGTTCCAGCTCCGCGACCTGGTGGCGGACGGCGTCGGTGGCGGTCATCGGGTCCTTCCGGCGGTGACGGGCGGGGCCTGGACGGGCTGCGGAATCCGGGCGGTGGGCGGGGCCGGCGGTGCGGGCGGTACGGGTGCGGCGGACGCGGCGCCGGTGCGGGCGGCGCCGGTGTGGGCGGCCTCGGCCAGCACGGAGCGGGCCAGCGGCGAGGCCATCCGGACGTACCCGGCCGCGCGGTCGGCCTTGCGCTCCCAGCGGGTGAGCAGGTTGGCCTTGCCGGGCAGCGGCACGCCGGCGAGCAGCGCGCGCAGCCGGGGCGGGCAGCCGTGCTCCGCCGCGTACTCCTCCAGGACGCGGCGGACCGCCTCCCAGAGCGCGCCCTCCGCCGCCGGGTGGAGGTCGGCGACGGCGGCGAGCAGTTCGGCCACGTGGTTGACCAGCAGGCAGTAGACCACCCGGTCCCAGCCCCGCTCGGCGTCGTAGGCCATCGGCCCGGCGACCTCGGGCGGGAGTGCGGCGAGCAGTTCGGCGTGCCGCTCGGGGACGAGCTTCGTCCCCTCCAGGTCGCGGAAGAGCACCTGGGCCGGACGGCCGGAGGCGTCCACGCCGATCAGGACGTTCTGCAGATGCGGTTCGAGCACCACGCCGTGGTCGAAGAAGGCGGCCAGCACCGGCGGGAGCAGCAGGCGCAGATAGGCCGTCCACCAGTCGAGCGCGCGGGCCGGGTCGGCCGGGTCGGACAGCAGCCGGGAGATGTGCGCCGAACTGGTCGGGTACTCGTCGGCGACGGCGGCGGCCAGCAGCGGGGTGACGCCGGGGCGCAGCGAACCCCCGAGGCCCTCGCGGACGATCAGGCCGAAGCCCTCGTACAGGGCCCGGTCGGGCCGGCCGTCGGCGCCGGGGAGGGCGAGCGTGCGGAACGCCGGCTCGCGCAGCACGGCGGCGTCCGGGAACCGCTCGGCCAGGTCGGCCAGCACCGGGGCGAGCAGCCGGGTGAGGGTGACCGCGCCGGTCAGCTCGTAGGCGGCGTTCTTGCGCAGGCAGTTGGTGATCCGCACATTGAGGCTGAACTTGAGGAACGCGCCCGCGCCGTACAGGGTCCGCACCGAGGCGGTGGCCGCGAACGGGGTGCCGCCGGGGCCGAGGTCGACGATGTCGCCGCTCTCCAGCGCCCCGCGCAACAGCGGGTGGTCGCCGATGAGTTCGTACTGCCAGGGGTGGGCGGGCAGCAGCCGGTAGCCGTCCGGGACGGCGGCCAGCCCGTCGAGCAGGGCGGTCGCGGCCGGGTCGGCGGAGGACTCGGCGATCAGCTCCTGCCGGACGGCGAGGTGGCGCAGCGGGAATTCGGCGCGGGCCTCGGGGGCGTAGTCGCGCCAGTCGCCGTGTTCGGCGGAGCGGGACTTGGGCGCGGGGTGGAACCGGTGCCCGAACAGCAGGGCCTGCTCGGACTCCAGGTAGCGGTTGGGGCCGGGCTCGGGGCGGCCGGCCAGGGCGGTCGAGACCGCCGTGTGGCTGGAGGCGAGCTGGCCGAGGAACTCCTCGTTGACCGTGCCGGTGCGCAGCTCCAGTTCGCCCTGGACCTGGCGGGCGAGCTCGCGCCAGTCCAACTCGCGCCAGCCGCCCTGGTGTTCCTCCTCCACCGGCCCGGTGAAGCGGTGCGCGCCGATCAGCGAGGTGCGGCGCAGGGCCACCCGGAGCAGGGTGCCGCGCCGGGGGAGGCGGATCAGCAGACGGCCGTCGGTGACGGCGGTCTGGTGTTCGGGTGCGGACACCTCGCGCAGCAGGCAGTTGAGCAGGGTATGGACCACGGCATGGTCGGCGGTGGGCAGTTGGTGCGTCATGAGCGACTCCAACGCTGGCGGGATCGGGAGGAGAGTGCGGTGGCCGCGACGGCGGCCAGGAGTGCGGCGGCGGTGCCGACCAGCACGGGGGAGGTGGCGCCGAACCGGCCGTTGACCAGCGCGGCGACGGCGCCGGCGGCCACGGCGCCGCCCTTGGAGACGAATTCGAGCGAGCCGAAGAGTCGCCCGGGGGCCCGGCCGCGGCAGGCCTCGGCGGCGAGCACCGAGAGGCAGACCAGCCCGAGGGTGAGTCCGGCGCCGAGCAGCAGCCGGACGGCGACGAAGGCCGGCAGGGAGTCGGCCGCGGCGTGTCCGGCGAGGCCGAGCGCGACGAAGCCGAAGCCGAGCGCGATGCCGGTGTGCGGGCGGTGCAGGAAGACGGTGTGGGTGCGGGCCGCGAACGCCAGGTAGCACAGGTGGGGCAGGGCGAACAGCACGCCGGTGGTGGTGCCGGAGACCCCGGGGAGGCGTTCCTCGGCCAGGGCTATCAGATAGGGGAAGGAGATGATCGTGGCGAAGACGAAGGCGAACTCCAGGCCGTAGAGGACGCGCAGGGGCGTGCGGCCCGGCGGCTCGTCGGCGGGGGCGCTCGTCGGGGTGGCCGCGGTCGCGCTGCCGGGGTCGGGGTCGGAGGCGGGGTCGGAGGCGGCCCCGGTCCCGTCCGTTGCCGTTGCCGTTGCCGTCGCCCCGGGTCGGCCCGGCTCCGGCAGCATGGAGAGGAACACCGCCGCGGTCAGCGGCAGTACGGCCATCAGCAGGTACTGCCGGTGCGGGTCGATCCACGGTGACAGCAGGCCGACCAGGATCGGCGCCGCCACCAGTGCGGCCCGCGCGCTGCCCTGCATCAGGGTGAGCGCCCGGGACAGCCGGGCGCCGTCCAGGGCGGCGGCGAGGTAGCCGTTGGTCGCGGCGAAGGTGCCGCCGAGGAAGCCCTGGAGCACCAGCGCGAGGGTGAACGCGGGCAGCGAGTCGGCGGCCCCGGCCAGCAGGAAGGAGACGGCGAGGCCGAGTTGGGCGCGCAGCAGCAGTCGCTTGCGGCCGTACCGGTCGGCGAGCCGCCCCCACAGCGGGGCGCCGAGGGCGCTGAACACGGTGGGCACGATGTACAGCACGCCCGCCCAGCGTCCCTGCTGGTCGCCGAGTCCGGGCAGGATCGCGGTCAGGTAGGGCGGCAGGCCGAGGGCGGCGAAGGAGGCGACGAAGTAGCAGGCGGCGACGGCGTGCACCTGGCGCCGGCCGAGTCCGCCCGGTGCGGCGGTGTCGCGTTCGGACTGCCGGGGCAGCGCGTCGACGGTCACTGCGCCGGTCCCGGCTCGATGGTGGAACGCTGCTGCGGCAGCAGGTAGTTCGGGCCGTCGGTGTAGTGCTTGTTGATGTCGGCGGCGCCCGAGCGCTGCTTGCTGAGCAGGGTGCCGGCGGTGACCATCGCCTTGACCGGGAGCCGCTCGGCGTCGAGCAGGGCGGCGCGCAGCGGTTCGGCGGCCGGTCCGGTCCGCTCGACCGCCTCGGTCAGCCGCTTGCGCAGCAGGGCGAGCAGGTCGTCGAGTCCGGCCCGGCCGTGGGCGGCGAGGCCGAAAGCGAGCGAGCCGGTGCACAGGTGGCCGGTGATGGTGGTGAAGAGGTCGGTGAGCCGCCGGTCGTCGTCGCCGAAGATCCGGGCGTCGTCGAACTCCTCGGGTGCGGGGGAGAGTTCGCCGAGGGAGGCGGTCATGCGTCCGCTGTGGACGCGCGGACCGTCGTCGTCCTTGTAGAGCAGGCGCAGGCCGCCGTCCTGGTCGAGCACGAGGGAGGTGTTCTGCTGGTGGGACTCCAGGGCGACGCCGTGGCCGAACAGCGTGGTCTGCCAGTCGAGCAGCAGCTCCAGCAGGGCGTCGTAGAGGGCGACCGGGTCGCCGCCGTGGAACCGGTCGGCGAGCCGGTCGACGACCAGGCGCCCGCCGGTGGGCGCCTGGGCCGCATCCGCAGCCGAATCGGCAGCCGCAGCCGCAGCCGGAGCCGGAGCCGGGACCGATGCCGGGGCCGACGCCGGTTCCGGGGCCGGGGCGAGCAGCGCGGCGAGCGGGACGGTCACGGACCGCTCCAGCCCCTCCGGGTAGCGGCGCAGCAGCACCGCCAGCAGCTCGTGCCCGGCGTGTGCCCAGGTCTGCTCGTCGGCGTGCAGGATCCGCCCGGCGAACCGGGGTTCGCGCGCCAGCACGGCCTCGACCAGCCGCTGTCCGGCGGCGCCGTCGACCAGCGTGCCGGGCTTGATGGTGCGGCGGTTGAGCCGGCCGAGGGTGGCGGTGGCGAGCGGCAGCTTCAGGTGGTGGACCGGGTCCTCGGCGACCGCGACCGTCCGCATCGAGAGGGTCGGGACGACGGTCAGGTAGGGGCGCTCGGCGAGCACGGCGCGGTCGTCCAGCCCGGTGGCGCGCAGCGCCTCGTCCAGGGCCGGGCCGACGGTCAGCGGGTGCACCGGCAGGGTCTCCCAGGCGGTGTCGCCGCCGGGCAGGTCGAGGCCGAGCCAGCTCGGGGTGGGCCACCAGCGCGGCAGCGGTCGGTCGCCGTGCCGGGTGAGCGTGCCGGTCGGCAGGGCGAGCCAGCGCAGTTCGAAGGCGGGGTGGAACTCCGGTGCGTGGGAGCGGAGTTCGCGCTCGTCGAGGCCGGAGCGGCCGCGCGCCGTCGGGTAGACCGGGTGGTCCAGGAAGGCGGCCAGGGTGTCGTGCCCGAGCGCGGCGGCGGGGCCGGTCCAGTGGGCCGGGTCGGCGCCGTAGAGGTCGGTGAGCGCGGTGTGCACCTCGGCGCGCACCCGCTCGTGCAGCTCCATGGTGGCGAGGGTCTGGCGGCACTCCTCGGCGAACGCGGCCCAGCCGGGCCGGTCCTCGGCGTCGGCGTGGGCGGCCAGCGCCGCCATCGCGGCGTCCAGCTCCTCGATCCGGCGGCCGTCGACCTCGACCAGCGGCAGGCGCGCGGCGTACTCGCTCTGGAAGCCCTCGGCGGCGACGGGGACGGCGATGCCGTGCTCGGCGGCCACCAGCCAGGCGCCGTCGGGCCGGTGCTCGACCGTGCCGCGGGTGCGCAGTCCGAGCACGTCCTCGCGGACCAGGGTGGAGAGGACCCGGAGGGTGAGCACACCGGCGGTGCTGCTGGCGGTGGCGGCGGCGGAAGGCGTGGTCGCGGCGCTCACGGGGTGATCTCCCAGCGGTTGGCGGCCACGAACCGGGCCACGGCGGCGTCGACGGCGGCCTGCTCGGGGCCGATCGCCCAGATCACGCCCAGGTAGTCCCGGTTGGTGCGGTAGTGCTCGTGCCGTTCGCCGACCGGGCGCAGCGGCCGGTAGGCGAGCCGGACTCCGTCGACGTCCTCGTCGTACGGCCCGGGGGCGGCGGTGAGGGTCCCGGCCCGGTCGGCGCAGACCACCTCGTTGCGGGCGCGCAGCCGGGTGGCGGCGCAGCGTTCGCCGAGGTCGGCGGGGAGTTCGAGGCCGAGGTGGGCGGCGAGGATGTGCTCGAACAGCGGGACGCCGAGGATCTCGGCGAGCATGAGGTCGCACTGGTCGCCGATGGCGCGGTAGTTGACCTCGATGATCCGGGCCCGGCCGTCCGGCTGGACGACGAACTCGGTGTGGCAGGCGCCGAGTCCGACCCCGAGCGCGTCCAGCTGGGCCAGCACCTGCGCGACCACGGCCGACGGGTGCGCGGGGACGAACTCCAGCACCTCCTCGACGAAGTCCGGCGGCGGGGAGAGTCTGGTCCGGAACCCGCCGAGGACGTGCCGGCGGTGGCCGTCGCCCAGCGTCTCCAGGGTGCACAACTGCCCGTCCAGGAACTCCTCGACGACGAGGGCGGCGCCGGGGCGCCGGCCTTGGATCTCCTTGGCGCGCCGGACCAGTTCCTCGATGTCGGCGACCAGTGAGACGTCCTCGCTGGCGACGCCCTCGCGCGGCTTGACCACGACGGGGAAGGGGAGGTCCGCCGCGCGCAGCGCGGACGGGTCCTGCTCCGGGGCGAGTTCGACCGAGCGGACGGCGTCGAGGCCGGCGGCGGCCAGGTGGCGGCGGAGCTGGCCCTTGTTCTTGGCCCGCAGGGTGGCCTTCCAGTCCTTGGCCGGCAGGCCGAAGTACTCGGCGGTGAGCGCGGTCTGGGTCTGCAGGTGGTCGCTGTTGCTGAAGACGGCGAACGGCGCGTCGGCGGTGCCGGAGGCCCGCAGGCGGGAGATCAGCCCGATCACCTCGCGGAAGTCCCGGACCTCGCACTCGGTCACCTCCGGCGCGGACTCCGTTCCGGCGTAGGCACGTCGGTGGGCGTCGGCGTGGTCGGTGAGGACGGTGACGGCGAGCCCGAGGCGGGCGGCGGCCGGGAGGAATCCGTCGGTCACCGAGTCGGTCGGGTTGTGGGCGAGCAGGTAGAGGCGCATGGCAGGGCGGGTCCTCTCCGTGTGGGGCGGGCGAGCGGGCGAGGGCAGGCGTGAGGGAGTGCGGGCCGGCTCGGGTGAGGGTGAGGGCGTGCGTAGCTGGCGTACGTGACGGCACGAGGGGCGGGCGGGGACGGGGCGGGCCGAGGGGCGGCCTCCGGCCGTCCCCCCTGCCGCCCCTCGCCGCCCGCCCGTCCGGGCGCGGGGCCTACTTGGGGGCGTCGACGCCCGCGGCCTTGGCGATGTCCACCAGCATGGCGTCGGCGGCCTGGACACCGATGCCCGACATCCAGGTCTCGTCCGGCACGTTGAACACCTTGTTGTCCTTGACGGCGTTCAGGCCCTTCCAGACCGGCGTGTCCTGGACCTCGCTCTGCTTGGTCTTGGACGGGTCGTCGGCGACGGTGACGAAGACCAGGTCGGCGTCGGCCTGGTTGATCTGCTCGGCGCTGACCTCCAGGATGTTCTGGTCCACGTCCTGGGAGACCGGGCGGGTCAGGCCGACGTCCTTCAGCACGACGCCGCTGTAGGAGGCCTTGCCGTAGAGGCGCGTCGGGCCCGCCACGAACCGGACCACCGAGGCGTTCGGCATGGTGCCGCCGTTCTTCGCCTTGATCGCCTCGCCGAGCTTGGCGGCGCGGGCCTCGTAGTCGGCGAGGGCCTTCGCGGCCTCCGCCTCCTTGCCGAGGGCCTGCGCGTAGAGGGCGAGGTTGGCCTTCCACGGGAAGCCGGTGGTCTCGGCGAGCACGGTCGGGGCGATCGCGTTGAGCTTGTCGTAGACCTTGGCGTGCCGGACCTTCGAGGAGAGGATCAGGTCGGGCTTCAGGGAGGCGATCAGCTCCAGGTTCGGCTCGTTCATCGGGCCGACGTCCTTGGCGTCCTTGATCTTGTCCTTGAGGTAGTTCGGGAAGCCGCCCTCGGTCTTCATGTGCGGGGAGACCGCGCCGACCGGGGTGATGCCGAGCAGGGTGACGTCGTCCAGCTCGCCGCTGTCCAGGACCACCACGCGCTTGGGCTGGGCCTTGATCTCGGCCGCGCCGGCCGCGTGGGTGACGGTGCGCGGGAAGACGGCGGCCGCACCGGCGGCGGCCGAGGCGTCGCCGGCCGGCTTGGCGGTGTCGGCGGCCTTGCTGTCGCCGTTGCTGCCGCAGGCGGCGAGCAGGGTGGTGGAGAGGGCGACGGCGAGGACGGCGACGGGCAGTCTGCGGGCGCGGACGGAGCGGTTCATGAAGGGTTCCTTGTCTCGGTTTCGGGGCAGGGCGGGGTGCCGGAACGACCCGCGAAGGGCGGGCGCGGCCGGAAGCAGGGGGAGCGGGGCTCGGGGAGGGGGGTCTCAGCCCTCCGGGGCGGCCGGGACAGCCGGGGCAGCAGGGGCAGCCGTTGCGGCGGCCCGTCCCGACCTGGCCCTGGGCACGACCAGCGGCGTGCCGGTCTCCGGGTCGGGCACGACCTGGCAGGCCACCTGGAAGACGCTCTCCACCAGTTCGGCGGTGAGGACGTCCCCCGGCGCCCCGGCGGCCGCGAGCCGGCCGTCCTTGAGGACGACCAGGTGGTCGGCGTACCGGGCGGCCTGGCCGAGGTCGTGCAGCACCATGACGACCGTCCGTCCGGCCTGCGCGTGCAGGTCGGAGACCAGGTCGAGGACGTCGAGCTGGTGCCGCAGGTCGAGGAAGGTGGTCGGCTCGTCGAGCAGCAGCAGGTCGGTGTCCTGGGCCAGCGCGAGCGCGATCCAGGCCCGCTGCCGCTGGCCGCCGGAGAGCCGGTCCACGTGCTGGTCGCGCAGCTCGGCCATGCCGGTGCGGGTGAGCGCGTCCTCGACCGCGGCCTGGTCGGCCTTGGACCACGGGGTGAGCATCCGCTGGTGCGGGAACCGGCCCAGCCGGACCAGCGCCTCGACGGTGACGGCCTCGGGGGTGACGGGCTGCTGGGGCAGCAGGCCCATCCGCTTGGCGAGCGACCTGGCCGGCATCCGGTGGATGTCGGAGCCGTCCAGGGTGACGGTGCCGGCGGCCGGGTCCAGCAGCCGGACGAGGCCGCGCAGCAGCGTGGACTTGCCGCAGGCGTTGGGGCCGACGATGGCGGTGACGGCGTTTCCGGGCAGTTCGAGGTCGAGCCCGTCCACGACGGTCCGGTTGCCGTAGCGCAGGCCGAGGCCGTGGGCGGCGAGGCGGTTCGTCGACCGGTCGGCACCCGCGGTGGGCGAGCCGGTGGCGGCCTCGGCCGCGGTGGTCACGTCGAGGGTCATCAGCTGGTCCTCTGGGGAAGCCGGCCCTGGCGGATCATCAGCACCAGGAGCCAGGGCGCGCCGAGCGTGGCGGTGACGGCACCGACCGGCAGGCCGTGGACGGGGATCACATGGAGCACGAGGAGGTCGGAGGCGAGCAGCAGCAGGGAGCCGGTGAGGGCGGTGAGGCCGAGCGTGCCGAGGGTGGGCGGTCCGGCGAGCAGCCGGACCAGGTGCGGCACGGCGAGTGCGACGAACGCGACCGGCCCGGTGAGCGCCGCGGCGAGGGAGGCCAGGGCGATGGTGAGCAGGAGCAGCAGGACGCGGTCGCGCTGCGGGTTGAGCCCGAGCCCGCCGGCCGAGTCGTCGCCGAGGTCGAGCACGGCCACCCGGCGCTGGCTGAGCACCACGGCGACGGTGGTCAGCGCGATGGCGGAACCGCCGATCCAGACCTCGTCCCAGTTCCGGCCGTAGAGGGAGCCGGTGGTCCACTGCATCGCGGAGGCGGCCAGCTCGGCCGGGAACCGCACGATCATCAGATTGACGGCGGCGGCGAGGCCCTGCTGGACCGCGAGCCCGACCAGGACCAGCCGGGTGACCGCCATCCGGGAGCGCCAGGCGAAGCCGCCGAGCAGCAGCGCGGCCAGCAGCCCGCCGCCCAGCGCGGCCAGCGGGACGAGCTCCTGCGAGGCGCCGGTGGCGAGCATCAGGACCGCGCCGAAGGACGCGCCGCCGGTGACACCGATGGTGTCGGGCGAGGCGAGCGGGTTGCGGAACAGGCGCTGGAGCATCGAGCCGGACACCGCCAGCCCGGCGCCCGCGATCAGCGCGGAGACCACGCGCGGGGCGCGGAACTCCTGGACCACCAGGACGTTCCCGGAGTCGCCGGACCCGGCCAGCGCGCTCAGCGCCTCCCAGATCGTCATCCTGACCTGTCCGGTGCCGAGCGCGACCCCGGTGAGCAGGACGAGCAGGACGGCGGCGACCAGCGACCAGACGGCGGTCCGGGCGCGGCGACGGGCGGCGGAGGTGCCGGCGCCGGGGGCGGCGGGGGTCCTGGTGAGGACCGGGGCGCTCATCGGGCCACCTTGCGGGCCAGCACGGCGAGCAGCGGCGCGCCGAGGAACGCCGTCACGATGCCGACCTCCAGTTCGGAGGGGCGGGCCACCATCCGGCCGAGCACATCGGCGGTGAGCAGCAGCACCGGACCGGCGATCAGGCAGCCGGGCAGCAGCAGCCGGTGGTCGTTGCCGAGGAACGGCCGGACCAGGTGCGGGGCGGCCAGTCCGATGAACGCGACCGGGCCGGCGACGGCCACGGCGGACCCGGCGAGCAGGACGACGGCCAGGCCGCCGACCACCCGGATCCGGGCCACCGGCACGCCGAGCGACTGGGCGCTCTCGTCGCCGAGTGCCAGCGCGTTCAGCGAGGGTGCGACGGCGAAGGAGGCGATCAGGCCGAGCGCCAGGAACGGCAGCACCGGCACCAGGGTGTCCAGGTGCCGCCCGGCGACCGACCCGGCCAGCCAGAACCGCGCCTCGTCCAGGGTGCGGTGACTGGCCAGCATCAGCGCGGAGGTCCACGAGGTGAGCACCACCGTGAGCACGGTGCCGCCGAGGGCGAGCCGGACCGGGTCGAGGTCCCCGCCGTGGCGCGACATCGCGTAGGCGGCCACGGCCGCCACCGCCGCTCCGGCGAAGGCGAACCACACGTACTCGATCGGGCGGGTCAGCTCGAAGGTGTAGATCGCGGCGACCACGGCGAAGCTCGCGCCGGCGTTGATGCCGAGGGTGATCGGCGAGGCGAGCGGGTTGCGGGTGACGCCCTGGGCGACCGCCCCGGCGACACCGAGCGCGGCCCCGACCGCGAGGCCGATGAGCGTCCGCGGCACCCGGAGGCCGGTCACCACGTCTGCGTCGCCGCCGTGCTCACCACCGGTCAGGGCGCCGACGACGGTGCCCAGCGGGATCGTGCGGGAGCCGAGCGCGAGGCTCAGCGCGGCGCACAGCGCCAGCAGGCCGAGCCCGGCGACCAGAACCAGGGGGAGCCGGGCCGCTGAGCGGACTCTCGGGGCCGGGGCCGGTGGAGACGGCGGATCGATAGTGAGCACGGGGGGAGATATTAGGTTAGGTATGCCTAAGTGAGTCAAGTCCTGGCCGGATTGGTACGTACCGGGCGGGTCGGAGCGGCGATCTGCGGGGCGGCGATCGGCGGGGTGGCGCGAACCGGCCGGTGAGTGCCTATAAGGTGAGGCTCACCTAACACGATCTCGGGAGTGCCGGTGATCTTCTCGGGTCAGCCCCTGCCTGCCGCCGTACCCGTCGCACCACGTCCCGCGAATCCGCTGGACACAGACTACCGGCTGCTGCTCGACCTCTGCCCGGTGCTCCGGGTGCGACTGCTCGCGGCCGACGAGCCCGCCCCGGCCCGTGCGCTCGGCTGGTACTCCGCAGCCGATCTGGCGACCGATCCGGCCGCGCTGGCCGCAGCACTCGCCGGCGAGGCCGCGCGGATCGCCCCGGTCGCCGCCGGGCACGGCACCGCGCCGCGCCCGCACGTCGCCGCCTCCCGGCTGCTGCACCACTACCTCTGGTCGGTCTGCGTGCTGATCGCCGGCCCCTGGCGGCTGGGGGGTCGCGTCCCGTCGATCGACGGCGCGAACCTGTGGTTCCACGCCCCCACGGGTGATTTCGCGCTGCGCCCGTACGCCCATGTCAGCCTCCCCGGCGAGGACGAGCTCAGGGCCGAGCTGCGCGCCGCCGTCGTCGCCCATGTGGAGCCGCTGCTGGCCGCGTTCGCCGCCCCCACCCGGCGCGGCACCCGGGCGCTGTGGGGCATGGTCACCGACGACCTCGCCTCGGCGATCTGGTACCTGGGCAAGCGGCTCGACGAGTCGGCCGGCTCGGCGGTCCCGGCCGAGGAGGACGCCGCCGTCACCGCCGCGACGGCCGTGCTCCCGGGGCACACCGACCCGCTCCTCGGCGCCGCGGACTTCCGCGTCCTGTGCGGGGAGGACGGCCGCACCCACCACACCCGGACCCGCCTCGGCTGCTGCCTCTACTACGCGATCGAGCCCGGCGGGGCCTGCGTGACCTGTCCCCGGACGGGGGACGGGGAGCGCCTGCAGCGGCTCTGACGGCGCGCCGACGGGCCGCCGACGGGCCGGCGGGGCGCCTCGGTAGGCTCGCCGGTCGTGATCGACTCCACCACCCACGTCCGCGTCGCGAGGCCCTCCCGGGACCTCGCGGCGGCCGAGCGCTTCTACGTCGACGGCCTCGGCCTGGCCGTCCTGTGGCGCACCACCGAGCACGTCCCCGGCGAGCACGACCTCCTCATGGTCGGCCCGCCCGGCGGCGGTTGGCACTTCGAGCTGACCCACGACCCCGAGCGGCCGGTCGAACCGGCCCCCACCGTCGACGACCTCTTCGTGGTCTACCTCGGGGCGCCGGTGGACGAGGCACTGGTCCGGCGCCTGGAGGCCGCCGGCGGTACCCGGGTGCCCTCGCACAACCCCTACTGGGACGAACACGGTGTCACGGTGGCCGATCCGGACGGCTACCGCCTGGTGCTGTGCACCCGCGTCTGGGCGTCCTGAGCGGCGACGCCGCGACGCGACGACGCGGCGGGATGACGGCCAACGGACCGCAGATGGGGAATCTGCCATCTGTTGGCTGTCGTCCGTCATCCGTCGCACGTCGTCCGTTGTGCGTCAGCCCCGGACCAGGAGGCCGGCGAGGCGCCCGAGCTCGTCCCGGACGGACTCCCGCTCCTCGGCGGTGAGCTCCTCGGCGATCGACTCCGCCCTCCGGGTGAAGACCTCGGCGCTGGCACCGTCCGCCAGGCGGTGCGCCAGGTCGGCCCGCAACGCCAGGATGCGGACCAGCAGGACCGGGGCGGGCGGCCCGTCCGGCGACTCCAGGGCCCGGTCCAGCACCCGGGCGGCCGCCGCCGGGTCCTCCTTGGAGTCGGCGAACAGCGCGGCGTGGTGCAGCGCCTTCGCGAACGGCTCCTCGGAGGACGGCCGGTGGTGCCGGTCGGCACGGATCGGCTGACCGATCCGCAGGCAGTTGCCGCCGGGATCGGTCAGCACGAACTCCCGCACACCGTGCGGGGTGTCGCCGACCGCGCCCAGCCGGGGCAGGCCCTGGGTCGGCACCCGCCCGTAGGCGGACCGCAGGCCCTCCTGGAACGCGGCGTGCAGCGCGTCCACGTCGTCGGTGCGGACCAGACAGGTGCCGTGGCCGGCGCCCGGGTCGTACTGCTGCATGCCGAGGAAGTGGAGCTGGATGCCGCCGCGTTGGACGACGGCGTAGGGCTCGGGGTTTCGCTGATGGACAGTCACTTCGAAGCCGAGTGCGGTGTAGAAATCGAGCACCGGCGGGAGAGTTTGACAGGGCAGGATCGGAACCGTCGATTCGACCATGCTCGCTGACTTTACCCCTGGTTGACCGTGAAACGGACGCTTCCGCTCAGATGTCGGCCACGGGCTGCCGGGCCCGCGCTCCGGGGCTCGTCCAGCGGGCCCGTGCGGCGGTGGCGGGCCCCATGGAGCTGACGGTGCGTCGGGCCCGCCAGCGTCCGGGCGGCCAACTGTGGTGGTCCGAGGAGGAATTGACTGTATGTCTACCGCGTGGGGACGGCTACCTCACGGCGGCGGTCGCGCCGGCGGGCTCGGGTGCCTCGGGTGCGGACCGGCGGCGGGCCTCCCATTCCCGGCGGAGCAGGCCGAACAGCAGGCGGTCGTAGCGGGCGCCGGCGAGCAGGACGGCGTCCCGGCGGCGCCCCTCCTCCTGGAAGCCGAGCCGGGTGAAGGCCCGGGCCGCCCGGGTGTTGCCGCTCCAGGTGTCCAGCTCCAGCCGGTGCAGCGGGAACATGCCGAACAGGTGGTCCACCAGCAGGCCGAGGGCCTCCGTGCCGTAGCCGTGGTCCCAGAACTCCCGTTCGCCGATGAAGATCCCGACCTCGGCGACGCCTTCGTACGGGTCGACGCCCCGGTAGTCGACCATGCCGATCGGGCGGCCGCCGGCCTTCTCCTCGACGGTGAGGATGCCGCTCTCGCGCGGGTCGAGGCGCAGGATCCGGGCGAAGCGGTCCGCCAGGGCCTCGGCGGTGGTCGGGCCGAAGCGCGGGTCGCCGGCCGCCGCCAGCCGCACCACCTCGGGGTCGTTGCGCCAGCGGAGCTGGTGTTCCGCGTCCTCGGCGCGCAGGGCGCGCAGTCGTACTGCCGTTCCTTCGATCATGATCGGATGGTAGGCCCGGTGCGGCGCTCCCGGCACCCGCATTCCGGGCCGCAAGGGGCCACCGTCTCCGCCCGGCGCCCACCGACCACCGCCCAGCGCCCACCGCCCACCGACCACCGACCCGGCCCGCGCGGGCCGTCAGCCGACGGTGACCCGGACCTCCTTGCTGGCCAGCGTCCGGCAGGAGGCCGGGTTCTGCGCCTCCTTGCAGCTCGCGAAGTCGACATACCGCCAAGTGAGCGTGGTGCTCCCGACGGCGGTGGCGGTCCAGCTCTGGCGGACGGTGTGGCCGCAGCCGGCGGTCTTCGGCGGGCAGGTGCTCTGCTTGCTGTCGGCGTCCCGGCGCAGCAGGGCGGTGTCGCCCTCGTCGAGGAGCCGCCAGCCGTGCGGCAGCGGCGCGACCCGTACGTCCATGCCGACCGTCCGGCCGACGGCGAGGTGCACGTCGCTCGGCTCGAAGGCGGGCTGCTTGCCGCCGGCCACCGCCTCCGCGTCGAGATCGGCGGGCAGGGCCAGCAGGGCGGCGGGGGGTTCACCGCCGGAGCCGCCGGAGCCGCCCGGGCCGCTGGACGAGCACCCGGTCAGGGCCACCAGCCCAACGGCGAGGACTGCGGCTACGGCAGCAGGGACCGTCCGACCCTTCATGCCGCACCCCCCGCCCGCGCGTCCCGGCGCAGTTCGAGCAGCGCGGCGACCTCGGCCAGCCAGCGCGCGAACAGGTGCTCGCGCCCCACGTCCGCCCCGGTCGCCGCCGCGGCCTGCAGCCAGGTGCGGACGAGCGCCGTGCCGGACTCGCCGATCACCGGCTCGGGCAGCGCGAGCGCGGCCGCGAAGCCGCCGGTCCGCACGTGCCGGGCCAGGAAGCCCAGGGGGTACGGGCCGATGCCCGCCGCCTCGGCGCGGTGCGCGGCGGCGATGGCCGCCTCGGTGAACAGGGCCTGGCGCGGCCCGCCGGCCAGCAGCAGGCCGCGGGTGACGGCGGCGGGCACGTCGAGGTCCGCCAGTTCGGCATCGGACCGGACGGTGGTCATTTCGGCAGCTCCAGGGCGGTCGACTGGTTGAGCGGGTGGTCGCCGGGGGTGAGTCCGCCGAGCTGGCTGTTGATGAACTGCTCCTCCGTCACCCAGGAGGTGAAGCCCCACGGATTGTAGATCTGGAGCTTGTCGCCGTCCCGGCCGATGATCATCATCTGGTGGCCGGAGTCCTCGTTGCGCACGGTGATCGGCACCGGCAGGCCCTCGTCGACGGACTTCTCGATCCGGGTCACCGCGTTGCGCCGGTCCTCGTCGCTCTTCAGCTCGACGTGTTCGTAGTCGGCGCCGGTCGCCCGGCCGAGGTCCTTGTCGGCGAGGTAGGTCTGGGCCGTGGCGCCGAGCCCGGCGTCCACCTGCGGGTAGACCTTCTTGTTGCCGTCGGCCCGCTGGCCGTCCCTGTACTCGCCGAGGTAGGCGTCCTGGAGGCGCTGCCCGAAGTTCTCCGGCGAGTCGGCGCCGGGGGTGTCGGGTGTGCCGCCGGTGGTCAGCTGGAACATCAGCAGCGGGTCCAGCTTGGCCTGCGCGATGACGGTGGAGGCGGCGACGCAGTCGCTCACGTTGCGCTGCGAGTAGACGCCGTAGCCGTCGATGCTGACCGGTTGGCCCTGGTAGGTGACGTCGAGGTTGTCGGAGGACTCGCGCCGGGTGTCGTCGGTGGACGTGGCCGGTACGAGGTGCTGGGCCAGCCAGGCGGGGTCGTCGCCGTGCGGGTGGATCTGCGCGTCGAACCGCTGGATGTCCGCCACCGGGTGCCCGGCCGCCAGCGCCTTCCACAGGTAGGCGGACTCCTCGGGGGACTTGGCGCCGGAGAGCAGCGCGCGGAACGCGGCCTGGTCGGCGCCGGTCATCACCCCGAGCACCTGGTTCGCCCGGTCGAGCTGGTTGGGGGTGAGGATGTAGTCGCCGTCCTCGCCCGCGCCGGGGTTCTTCTCGGTGGCCAGCACCACCGCTGCCAGCGGGTCGATCGAACCGTCACCGGCCCGCGCCGCGCGCGCCTTGGCGGCGAGCTGGTTGAGCTTGCCGGCGGTGCCGGTGCCGCAGCTCTCGGCCCGCCGCGCGGCCGCGAGCCGGGTGCCGACGCCGGCCAGTGCCGTCTCCCGGGCGCCCTGGTCGAAGCCGCCCGGGTCGTGCCGGGCGCGTTCGCCGGCGTCGTGCAGCTGCTGGCGGCCCTGGGCGTCGGTGGACTTCGCCCACTGCAGGTCGTTGGCCCAGGCGTCGAGCACCTTGGCGGCCTCGGCGAGGGTGTCCTTGGAGGTCGTGGTCTCCGCCGACATCGCGTGCACCGCCTGGGTCGCGTGCTCGGCGACCGAGCCCGTCCACACCGAGGGCAGCTGGTTGGCCGCCACCCCGGACAGGTCGGTGGTGGCCTTGGCGAAGGAGGCCGCCGCCTTCGCGTAGTCCTGCGCCCGGGCGCGGACCGCCGCCGGGTCGCCGACCGGCTCCGGGACGGCGAGCGCCTCCTCGATGCCCTGCAGCAGGTGCAGATTGGGCAGCATGAACGTGAACTGCTCGATGCTGTGCCGCGCGTGCTCCAGATCCTTGACCTTGCTCACCGGCCGCCGCCGGCGGGCACCAGGCCGGAGGTGACGGCGTGCTCGGTGTTGCGGTAGTTCGCCGTGGTGGTGGCCATCTTCTGGGACAGCTCCTCCAGCGCGCGCTGGGTCACGCCGATCTCCTTCGACCAGGCGGTATCGAAGGAGGACCAGGCCCGGTCCACGCCGAACTCGCCGAAGGCGGTGGACGCGTAGCAGACCGAGCCCGCGTACGCGGTCCTGGCCTCGGCGATGTCGGTCGCCGTCCGGCCCAGCTGCTCGGCGACGCCGTTCAGGCCGCCCACATTGACGTGGTAGCCGTCCGGGCCGGCCGATCCGCCCGGCCCGGAGCCGTTGACGGTGCCGCCGGCGGCGCCGGGCACTGTTCCGTCGCTCATGTTCGTCGTTCCCCCCGTGCTGCGGGCCGTCCGCCGGCCCGGGTCGGTCGGCGCCGCGCCGTGGTGGTCCGCGCGGCAGCCGAGCGGAGAGCCTAACGCCTGCCGTCGGCCGGGGGCGGCGGGTGTCCGGCCTCCCGCCCCGGCCCCGCGATTTCTTCACGCGGGGCGCGCGCGGGCTCCGCTTCGGGCCGCCCGTCCTTGGCACGTTCTTGGGTTTCGGCGGGCGCGGCCGGGGTGTTCGCGGGGCCGGGGCGTCCGCGGGGCCGGGTACGGGTCAGCCGACGAGGTCGCGCCGCATCCGGTCGAGGATCAGGCCCGCGCCGGTGTAACCGATGCCGAGCATCCAGAGGTTGTCGTCGACCTGGTGGACCCTGCCGTTGCGCACGGCGTCGAGGCCGTTCCACAGTGTGCCGCCGACGATCCTGGCGTGGTCGGACTTCGCCGGGTCGCCGTAGACCGAGTAGAAGATGACGTCGGCCGCGGCCTGGTCGACCTGCTCGGGGCTGATCTCCAGCGCGAAGCCGGACTTGTTCTGGTTGGCCGGGCGGCCGAGGCCGAGGTCGGTGAGGATCGAGCCGACGAAGGTGTCGTTGAGGTACAGGCGGGTCGGCGCCCCGGCGAGGAAGCGGGCCATCTCGACCTTGAGCGCCGCTGCCTTCTCCGGACCGCCGAGTGCCGAGACCAGCTCGGCGGCCTTCGCCCGGTACGCCTGCTCGGCGGCCGCCGCCTCCGCCTGGCGCCCGAGCGCCTCGGCGTGCAGCCGGACGTTCTCCTTCCAGGCCGGGCCGGTGGTTCTGCTCAGCACCGTCGGCGCGATCTTGGACAGCTCGTCGTAGCGCTTGTCGTCGCGGACCTGGTTGCCGAGGATGAGGTCGGGGTGCAGCCCGGCGATCACCTCCAGCTGGGGCGAGCCGATGACGCCCACGGCCTTGACGCCGGTGAGGCGTTCGGCGGGCAGGTAGGCGGAGAACGGCGCGCCGGCGGCGACGGTGGTGGCGCCGACCGGGGTGAGGCCCAGGGTGACGGCGGAGTCGAGGGCGTCGGTGTCCAGGACGACGACCCGGCCGGCCCGCGGTGGGACGGTGCTCTCGCCGCGCGCGTGCCGCACCACGCGGGGCGTTCCGGTCGTTCCGGTCGTGCCCGTAGTGCCCGTAGTGCCTGTAGTGCCGCCGACCGTACCCGTCGTGCTCGACCCGTCGGACCCGCAGGCGGTGAGCGCTGCTCCTGCGGCCAGCCCGGCGGCCAGCGCGAACAGCCCGCGCCGGCTCGGGGCGAGACGCGCGGGGGCGCGGCGGACAGGGGCGGGGAGCGAACGGCGGTGGGCGGGGGTGTCGGGCATCGGGCGACTCCGTTCGGGCGGCAGGCGGCGAGGCGGCTGATCCCTGCCCGGTGGCACGGATCGTTACGCCTGCCCGACCGTCAGTCGCCCTCCCGGTGCTCCAGGCGCTGCCGCAGCAGCTCGTCGTACTCGGCGTGCACCCGGCGGTCCATCGCCAGGGCGAACTGGGCGTCGGTGACCGTACGGGCGAGCGGGCGGATCCGCAGGATCTGCTCCGTCAGCCGGGCGGCCTCGCCGGGCGGCAGCGGGGTCTCGGCGGACAGTGCGCCGAGCACGTGCTCGCGCACCAGGGCGGTGAAGATCTCGGCTATCGCCGTCACGTGCTCCTGGGTCCGCCGACTCGCCGCCAGGACCACCGACAGCGGTACGCCCTCCGCCACCAGCGCCGTGGTGGCGTCCATCAGGCGGCGGCTGACGTGGGTGATCCCGTCCTCCTCGACGGTGATGAAGCCCTGGTCGATGGACTCGGCGGTGTTCTCCTCGGTGAGCTGGTCGCCGAAGGCCGCCTTCAGCTCGTCCCAGTCGAGATGGACCGCCGTCTCGTCGGACCAGGGCGCGACGAGCGCAGCCTCCAGGCCGATGAGATCGGCGACGTCCCGCCCGCTCTCGCCGGCGCCGATCAGTTCGGCGATGCCGCCGAGGGTGTGGCCGCGCTCCAGCAGCTCGGCGATCATCCGCAGCCGGGACAGGTGGGCCTCCCCGTACCAGGCGATCCGTCCCTCCTTGCGGGGCGGCTGGAGCAGCTTCCGCTCGCGGTAGAAGCGCAGGGTGCGGGTGGTGATCCCGGCCGCTTCGGCCAGCTCCTCCACCCGGAACTCGCGGTGTCTGTCCTCGGGGGCAGCTTCGACCTTGTCCACGGCGCTCAGCATAGGACCGACGCTTGTCCGATCGGAGCGGTCGGGCTTCTTCCATCAAGTGTCAACAAGGGCTACCCTGCCAACCGTGCCAGTGATTGCTGGCACGGTTGGCGTGATCCGCGCCGCGCCGAGCAGCGGCGACGTGCGCCCCACGGTCCCCCACCCCCAGGAGGACGCCGCATGGCATCCAGCACCAAGCGCCCCCGCCCCCGAGCCTCCGGGGCGACCACCCAGGACCGGTCGCGCACCGCGCCCGAGGCCGTGGAGCCGGAAGCTGTCGAGCCGGAAGCCGTTGAGCCCGAGGCTGTGGAGTCGGAAGCCGTCGAGTCGGAAGCGGTGGAGCCGGAAGCGGTCCCGCACGTCCGGGTCGCCGTCATCGGCTCCGGCTTCGGCGGCCTCGGCGCCGGCGTCCGGCTGCGCCGCGCGGGCATCACCGACTTCGTCGTCCTGGAGCGCGCCGACTCGGTCGGCGGCACCTGGCGCGACAACAGCTACCCCGGCTGCGCCTGCGACGTCCCCTCGCACCTCTACTCCTTCTCCTTCGCCCCCAACCCGGACTGGCCGCGCAGCTTCTCCGGCCAGCCGGACATCCGCGCCTACCTGGAGAAGGTCGCCGACGTCTTCGGCCTCCGCCCCCACCTGCGCTTCAACACCGAGGTCACCGAGGCCCGTTGGGACGTCGAGCGGACCCGTTGGCAGATCACCACGACGGCCGGCCGCTGGACCGCCGACGCC
The DNA here is from genome assembly GCF_001279805.1 of Streptomyces sp. XY431. Classification (NCBI taxonomy): domain Bacteria; kingdom Bacillati; phylum Actinomycetota; class Actinomycetes; order Kitasatosporales; family Streptomycetaceae; genus Streptomyces; species Streptomyces sp. XY431. The sequence goes on along the minus strand of NZ_LGDO01000231.1, from coordinate 37,896 downwards.
GTCGTGGCCGCCGCCGGACCGCTCGCGGACCCGCAGATCCCCGACCTGCCGGGCCTGGACTCCTTCCCCGGCAAGGTGTTCCACTCCTCCCGCTGGGACCACGACTTCCCGCTCGCGGGCAAGCGCGTGGCGATGGTCGGCACCGGGGCCTCCGCCGCCCAGATCGTCCCGGCGATCCAGCCGCAGGTGGGGAAGCTGACGGTCTTCCAGCGGACCCCGGCCTGGGTCCTGCCGCGCCGGGACCGGGCGATCACCGAGCTGGAGAAGCGGCTGCACGGCCGCTTCCCGATCACCGCGAAGGCCCGCCGGGGCACCCTGTTCGCCCTGCGCGAGCTCCAGGTGGACGCGTTCGTCCGGCGGCCCGGCCTGCTCAAGCTGGTCCAGCGCCTCGCCGAACGCCATCTCGCCGACGGCGTCGCCGACCCGGCCCTGCGGGCGAAACTCACCCCGGACTACCGGATCGGCTGCAAGCGGATCCTGCTCAGCAACACCTATTACCCGGCGCTCGCCGCCGCCAACACCGAGGTGGTCCCCGCCGGGCTGCGCGAGGTGCGCGGCTCGACCCTGGTCGCCGCCGACGGCAGCGAGCACGAGGTGGACGCGATCGTCTTCGGCACCGGCTTCCACGTCACCGACATGCCGATGGGCTCCCGGGTGTTCGGGGCCGACGGCACGAGCTTCGCCGAGAAGTGGAAGGAGGGCATGGAGGCCCTGCGCGGGTCCACCGTGCACGGCTTCCCGAACTTCTTCTTCGTCATCGGCCCCAACACCGGGCTCGGCAACAGCTCGATGATCCTGATGATCGAGTCCCAGCTCAACTACCTGATCGACGCGCTGACCAGGCTCGACGAGATCGGCGCGACCGCGATGCAGCCCACCGCCCGGGCGCAGCGGCGCTGGAACCTCGAACTCCAGCACCGGATGGACCGCACGGTCTGGAGCACCGGCGGCTGCCGTAGCTGGTACCTGGACAAGAGCGGCAAGAACACGGTGCTCTGGCCCGGTTCGACCACCTCGTTCCGCCGCGCCACCCGCAAGGTGGACCTCACCGAGTACGAGCTGATCCTCCGCCAGGACGACCGGGCCGCGCCGTCCGCATCGTCCGCACTGTCAGCGCCGCCGTCCGAGCCGTCCGCGGCCGCCACCGGGACCGAGGAGGTCATGGCATGAGCCGCCGTCCGATCCCCGCCGACTGTCTCCAGCCGGTACCCGCCGAGGAGTTGGCCGTCCGCTCGGCCGACGGCACCCGGCTGCACATCGAGGTCCACGGACAGCCGGGGGCGCCCACCGTCGTCCTCGCGCACGGCTGGACCTGCACGACCCACTTCTGGGCGCCGGTGATCCACCGGCTCGCCGACCGGTACCGGGTGGTGGTCTACGACCAGCGGGGCCACGGCCGGAGCGAGATCCCGTCGAGCCGGGCCCGCTACTCCACCCGCGCGCTGGCCGAGGACCTCGCCGCCGTGCTCACCCGGGTGGTCCCGGAGGGCGAGCGGGCGGTCCTGGCCGGGCACAGCATGGGCGGCATGACCGTCATGGCGGGTTCCGCCCGCCCCGAGGTCGCCGAACGGACGGCGGCCGCCGTCCTGATCTCCACCGGGCCGTCCGACCTGCTCGCCGAGGTGCGGATCGTCCCGGACGCGGTGCGCCCGCCCGGGCTGCGCCGCTTCCTGCACCGGCAGGTGCTGCGCTCCCGGCTGCCGCTCGGGCCGGTCGGTCCGGTCAGCCGGGCCGGACTCAAGTACGCGATCATGGGCGCGGACGCGCCCGCCGAGCGCACCGAGGTGGCCGTCCGGATGGCGCACGCCTGCCCGACCGGGGTCCGCGCCAACTGGGCGCGGGTGCTGGACCGGCTGGACGTCCGCCCCGGGCTGGCCCGCCTCGCCGCGCCGACGGCCGTCGTGGTCGGCGCCGAGGACCGGCTCACCCCGCCGGTGCACGCGCACCGCATGGTGGCGGCGCTCGCCGACCCGCAGGGGCTGCTCCTGCTGCCCGGGGTCGGCCACATGGCGCCGCTCGAGCGGCCGGCCGAGGTCGCCGCCGAGATCGACCGGATGGCGACCGCCCACCTCCCGGCCCGCCGCGCAGCCGCCGACTCCGCCGACTCCGTCGCCACCACCGGTACCGACCTGCCGGCCGCCACCGTCGACCCCGAGAGGACCGCCGTCGCATGACCGCCACCCCACCGCTCTCCGCCCAGGTCGCCGTCGTCACCGGAGCCGCACGCGGTGTCGGCGCCGCCCTGGCCCGCAACCTCGCCCGGCGCGGCGCCAAGGTCGCGCTGGTCGGCCTGGAGCCGGAGGAGCTGAAGGCCGTCGCCGCACAGTGCGGCCCGGACGCCACCGCCTGGGAGGCCGATGTCACCGACGTCGAGGCGCTCACCGGGCTCGCCGAGCGGATCAAGGCGCACTACGGCCGGATCGACACCGTCGTCGCCAACGCCGGCATCGCCCTGGGCGGTCCGCTGCTGGACAGCGACCACCGGGCGTTCAGCCGGGTGATCGAGGTCAACCTGCTCGGCAGCGTGGCCACCGCCCGGGCCTTCCTGCCCGCCCTCGCCGAGAGCCGCGGCTACCTCCTGCAGATCGCCTCGCTGGCCGCGCTGACCCCGGCGCCGCTGATGAGCGCGTACTGCGCGAGCAAGTCCGGGGTCGAGGCGTTCGCCCACGCGATCCGGGCCGAGGTCGCCCACCAGGGCGTCAAGGTGGGTGTCGGGTACCTGAGCTGGACCGACACCGACATGGTGCGCGGGGCCGACGAGGACGCCGTGCTCAAGCAGATGCGCTCCCGGCTGCCGTGGCCGGCCAACAAGACCTATCCGCTGGAACCGGCGGTGGACCGCCTGGCCGCCGGGATCGCCCGGCGCTCCGCCCATGTCTACGCCCAGGCGTGGCTGCGCGGGATGCAGCCGGTCCGCTGGGTCCTGCCGTCGCTGATCGCCGCCGTCGGGTCGCGCGACGTGGCCAGGCTGGCGCCCCAGCTCGCCGCCACCGCCGCCTCCCGCCTCCGCCCGGTCGGCGCCGGCGGCGCGGCCGACACCGCCGCCCGGTCCGACCAGGACTGACGGCCGGGCCCGCGCCGGACGGGGACGTCAGCCGCTTTCCGCGGCCTCCCCGTCCGGCCGGGCGAGCCGTTTGAAGGTGTCGTAGGCGGTCTGGGTGAAGGAGGACCGCACCGTGGGGCCGGTGTTGGTGAGCGCGGCGACCGCGGTGGCGGTCTGCGGACAGAAGCCGACGAACGCCGTGAAGCCGCGCGTCCCGCCGGAGTGGAAGAACAGGTCGCGGTCGTCCGGGGCGCGGCGGTGGTTCCAGACCAGGCAGATCTCGTCGCCGGAGCGCGGTAGCCGCAACCGGGGCCGCCGCACCTCCCGCAGCGCGGTGCCGAGCGGGCCGCCGTCCGGCTCCAGGTGGGCGCGCAGGAAGCGCAGCAGGTCCGCACCCCCGGCCCGGACGGCGCCCGCGCCCGGGAGGGCGGGGATGCGCCACGGCGGGAGCGGCCGCCCGAGGTGGTGGCCGGTCGCGCACTGCGGCGCGTCGGGGGAGCAGGAGAGGGTCCGCAGCCCGAGCGGGCGGCCGATCCGCTCGCCGAGCAGCCCGGCGTAGTCGGGGCCGCGGCCCGCCTCGGCGAGCAGCCGGCCGAGCAGGCCGACTCCGTAGTTGGAGTACCAGTACACCTCACCGGGCGGGCGGCGCAGGGTGGTTCGGGCCAGCGCCGCCCACAGCCGCTGTTCGTCGTAGCCGGCGTAGGGGTTGCTGTTCCAGGCGGGGACGGCGCTCGCCAGCAGGCCCGGCGGCAGCCCCGGCAGGCCGGAGGTGTGGGTGGCCAGGTGGATCAGCCGGATCGGTCCGCCGCGCCGGACGTCCGGCGGCCGCCGTCCGGCCGGAAGGTGGCGCTGCACCGGGTCGTCCAGGGCGACCTCGCCGCGCGCCGCCAGCTCGGCCAGCAGCAGGGCGGTGAAGGTCTTGGTGACGGAGCCGAGTTCGTAGCCGGTGTCGGGTGTGCACGGGCCGCCGTCGCGGGCGGTCCGGCCGTGGCAGTGGACGGCGGAGCGCTCGCCGCGCGCCACCGCGAGGGTCACGGCGGTGGCGTGCGGCCCGGCGGCGAGCACGAGTCCGGCGAGCTGCTCCGCCCCGGGCGCACCGGGCTCGGTGCCCGCGACTCCCTCGATTCCCGCGACGCCCGCCGCTCCCGTGCCCGCCACCGTCGTGCTCATCGCGCCCTCACGCCGGGACCGCCGCGCCGCCGAGCGCGCGGGAGAGCGTGACGGTGCCCGCGACCACGGCGACCACGGCCGTGTGCTCGTGGTCGCGGAACGCCTGCTCGGGGTCGTCCGAGACCGGTTCCGCGCTTTCCCGGGGGATCAGCCCGTCCTCGCGCTGGATGGCGGCGAGCGCCTCCCAACCCTGGGCGCCGGTGACCGGCTCCCCGATGCAGGAGTCCACCACCAGCAGCTCGCCGACGAGGTCCCACTGGCCGACCTCCAGCCAGGTGTCGACCCAGACCGGCAGCCAGTTGCGGACGTAGTCGCGCATCGGCTCGGGCATGCTCTCCGGTTGCGCGCCCCAGTCGGTGAGATGGAAGACGGCGTGGGTGATGTGGTAGCCGGTCAGCCAGTCGATCGCCCAGGGCTCGGGGGTGGCGCCGAGCCAGGTCCTGGCGGTGAGGGCGGGCCAGTCGTCGGGCTGGTTGCGCAGCCCGATCACCCGGCGCGCGTTGGCGAGGGCCAGCCGCCGGTTGGGCATCATCTCGATGGCCTGGATCCCGCGCACCTTGGTGAGCGATTCCAGCAGCTCCTCCAGCGCCGCGTGCCGGTAGCCGGACCGGGCGAAGTGGACGTAGGTCTCCAGCGGGTCGGTCATCACCGGGTAGCGCAGCAGCCGCTCGTACAGGAGGTTCCCCTCGCGCAGCTGGGACCAGCCGAAGTCCAGGAGTTCACGGGCGATCCGGGCGTCCTCCGGGCCGGTGACGCCGTCGCGCAGGACGAGCGAGGCGGCGAGCGCGGACTCGGCGAGCGGCTTGTAGGCGTTGTTGGGATCGGCCAGGTCGATGGTGACGTCGTCGGGCAGTCGGCCGAAGCCGCGTTCGTGGCAGGTGTGCAGCCAGGACATCGCCCGGGAGCCCAACTGCTGTGCGGTGGCGAGGATCCGGTGGTCGGTCATGACGTCCTTCCGGTCAGCAGGCGCTCCGCGACGGCGAGTTCGAGCGCGGTGCGGGCGCTGCCGTCGCCCACGGCGCGGATCCGCTCCAGCATGGGTTCGACCTCCAACGGCAGGTCCCGCCCGTCGGCCGCGAGCCAGGCGAGCCAGCGGGTCAGGCGGGCGGCGACGCGCTGGTCGCAGCGCAGGACGGAGCGGACGGCGCCGCGGGCCAGGGCGAGGGTGTGCTCGCGGGCGGCGTCGTGGACGGGCCCGTCGAGGCCGGGCAGGGCGAGCGCGGAGAGCTGGGCCATCCGCACCGACCAGGCCTGCCAGGCGTACGGCTCCGGGAGCGGGGCGCGGCCGGGCCGCGGCGCGCCTTGGGCGGCGTCCTCGCCCGCCGCCCCGGGGAGCAGGGCGTCGGCGGCGGGCCCGAGCGCGCGGGCCAGCAGGACGGCGGTGCCCCAGTCCCGCCACGCGGTGACCAGGGCGGCACCGGCGGCCCGCTCCTCGTCCGGGCCGGAGGGGGGAGTGGCGGAGGGGGCCGGGAAGGCGGACGGGGGGAAGGCCCGGTGGGCCTCCGCGAGCAGCAGGACGGCCTGCTCGTCGGGTCCGGTCGCACCCAGTGCCTGCGGTGCGAGGACGTCCGGCCCGAGCACCCGGGCGGCGGCGAGGACCGGACGCGGCACGGGGCCGGTACCGGGGAAGGCGGGCGCGGGCGCGACCGCACCCCCGGCGCCCCGGAGGGCGTCGAGGGTGCGGCCCGCCAGCCGCTCCACCGCTGCGGCGTATTCGTCGCGGAGTGCGAGATCGGCGGTCGGCATGGTTGCGTGCTTCTCCTTGGAGGGGGGCTTCGCGGTGTTCACGGGGTCGCGGCGCGTTCGCGCGGCGGCTCCGCCGGGGTCCGGGCCGTTGGCCTGCCGCCCCGGCCGCCGGGCTCATGGCCGCGGCGGGGCCGGAGGGCTGTGGCGCGGTGGGACTCCGCGCGTCGCCCGGCAGCGTCCGTTCCGACTACCGCGTCTTCTCCTTCGGCGGCTTCGGGGACAGCAGCAGCGCGCCTGCCAGCAGCAGCAGCGCGGCGGCTTCCGGACGGTACGTGGGCGCGTCGCTGACGGTCGCCTCGTCCTCCGTGATCAACATGCCGAGTGCGTCGAGCTCGCCCTGGGTGGCGAGCGTCGTCCGCGTGGTTCGGGTGGTCTGAGCAAGCATCGGGTGCCTCCTCATCGAAGTTCCGTCGCCAGGCCCGGCGACGCCCCCCTCGAACGACGATACGAGCACGAACGGTCCGGCGCCACTGGGGCACTGTCCGTGACGGTGGTCACGAAGAGGCACCGCGCTGCCGCGCAGCGCTGTCGCCGGTACTCGGGAGTAGGTACGGTCGCTGCATGACCACTGCCTTGATCACCGGCGCGACCGCCGGCATCGGAGCCGCCTTCGCCCGCCGCCTCGCGCGGAGCGGCTACGGACTCGTCCTGGTGGCCCGGGACACCGAGCGGCTGGAGGGTTCCGCTGCGGACCTGCGCGGGAAGTTCGGCGTGGAGGTGGAGGTGCTCACCGCCGACCTCGCCACGGACAGGGGCATCGCCGACGTCGAGGCCCGCCTGTCCGACGACTCCCGCCCGGTGGACCTGCTGGTGAACAACGCCGGCTTCGGCAACCGCGGCGCCTTCTCCACCGTGCCGCTGCAGGACGAGCTGGACATGCTGAAGGTGCACGTCGAGGCGGTGCTGCGGCTGACCACGGCCGCCCTGCCGGGGATGCGCGAGCGCGGGCGCGGCGCGGTCGTCAACGTCGCCTCGGTGGCAGCCTTCCTGCCGCGCGGCACCTACGGCGCGAGCAAGGCCTGGGTGGTCAGTTTCACCCAGGGGGTGATGCGGGACCTCGGCGGCACCGGGGTGCGGCTGATGGCGCTCTGCCCGGGCTTCACGCACACCGAGTTCCACGAGCGGGCCGGCATGGGTACCGGGAACATCCCGTCCTGGGGCTGGCTGTCGGCCGAGCGCGTGGTCGAGGAGGCCATGCGCGACCTGGCCCGGGGGCGTTCGGTGTCGGTGCCGAGCAAGCGCTACAAGGCGGCGGTGGCGATCGCGCGGGTGCTGCCGTCCGGCAGGCTCGGCGGCGTCTCCTCCAAGGCGGCCCGGACGTACCGGACGGACTGAGCCGGCCGGCGCGCCCCCCCCGGGGGGTGGGTGCGACGGCCGGGCGTCCCGACCAGCACAGCGGAGTCGGTCTCACTATTAGCTTTGCTAACTATGAGCCTCTCTCGTTATGCTGGCGATCGCCCGACCGCCCACCCGCCGTCGGCGCGCGCCCCCCCGGGCGCCGCGCCCGCGCCGCCGTCCGAGGGAGGCTGCCCGCCGTGCGCCCCGAAGGCATCCAGTGGACCCCGCCCGCCCACGCCGAGAACGACCCGCGCCCGCCCACCCAGTGGCGGCGCATACTCACGCTGTTCCGCCCCTACCGCGGCCGCCTCGCCCTGGTCGGCCTGCTGGTGGCCGCCTCCGCCGTGGTCTCGGTGACCACGCCGTTCCTGCTCCGCGCCGTGCTGGACACCGCGATCCCGCAGGGCCGCACCGGCCTGCTGACCGTCCTGGTGCTCGGCATGGTCGCCACCGCCGTGGTCAACAGCGTCTTCGGCGTGCTCCAGACACTGATCTCCACCACTGTCGGCCAGCGGGTCATGCACGACCTGCGCACCGCCGTCTACGGCCACCTCCAGCGGATGTCGCTGGCCTTCTTCACCCGCACCCGCACCGGTGAGGTGCAGTCCCGGATCGCCAACGACATCGGCGGCATGCAGTCCACGGTGACCTCCACCGCCACCTCGCTGGTCTCCAACTTCACCGCCGTGGTCGCCTCGGTGGTCGCCATGGTGGCGCTGGACTGGCGGCTCACCGTCGTGTCGCTGGTGCTCCTGCCGGTGTTCGTCTGGATCAGCCGCCGGGTCGGCAACGAGCGCAAGAAGATCACCGGGGAGCGCCAGAAGCAGCTCGCCGCGATGAGTTCGGCGGTCCAGGAGTCGCTGTCGGTCAGCGGCATCCTGCTCGGCCGCACCATGGGCCGCACCGACTCGCTCGCCCGCGAGTTCACCGGCCAGTCCGACCGGCTGGCCGACCTGGAGGTCCGCGCCTCGATGGCCGGCCGCTGGCGGATGAACACCATCCAGATCGTGATGGCCGCGATGCCCGCGGTGATCTACTGGGCGGCCGGCATGACCGCCGCCGGCGGTGCGCCGATCGTCTCGGTCGGCACCCTGGTCGCCTTCGTCTCGCTCCAGCAGGGCCTGTTCCGCCCGACCATCAGCCTGCTGGCCACCGGCGTCGCCGTGCAGACCTCGCTCGCGCTGTTCCAGCGGATCTTCGAGTACCTCGACCTGACCGTGGAGATCGACGAGCCCGAGCACCCCGTCACCCTCGGCGAGATCCGCGGCGAGGTCCGCTTCGAGAACGTCGACTTCCGCTACGACCCGGAGCAGGAGCGGCCCACCCTCGGCGGGGTCGGGCTGCGGATCCCGGCGGGCGGCTCGCTCGCGGTGGTCGGCGAGACCGGCTCCGGCAAGACCACGCTCAGCTACCTGGTGCCCCGGCTCTACGACGTCACCGGCGGCCGGGTCACCATCGACGGCGTCGACGTCCGCGAGCTGTCCTTCGACAGCCTGGCCCGCGCGGTGGGCGTGGTCTCCCAGGAGACCTACCTCTTCCACGCCTCGGTCGCCGACAACCTGCGCTTCGCCAAGCCGGACGCCACCGACGAGGAACTCGTCGCCGCGGCCCGGGCCGCGCGGATCCACGACACCGTCGCCTCGCTGCCGGACGGTTACGACACCCTGGTCGGCGAGCGCGGCTACCGCTTCTCGGGAGGGGAGAAGCAGCGCCTCGCGCTCGCCCGCACCATCCTGCGCAACCCGCCCGTACTGATCCTCGACGAGGCCACCAGCGCGCTGGACAACAGCACCGAACGGGCCGTCCAGGAGGCCATCGACACCCTCGCGGAGGGCCGCACCACCATCACCATCGCGCACCGGCTCTCCACCGTGCGCGGGGCCGACCAGATCGCCGTGCTGGAGCGCGGCGAGGTCGCCGAACTCGGCACCCACGAAGAGCTGCTGGCGGCGGACGGCCGGTACGCGGCGCTGCTCCGCCGGGAGGCCCCGGTCGCGGCCGTCGCTCCCTGAGCCGGGCGTCGCTCCCTGAGCCGGGCGCGGCGGTGCCCCAGGTGGAGGGGTGGCGGGGTGGCGGGGCCGGAGGGGTGGCGGGGCCGGAGGGGGGGGGCCCCCGGCCTCAGGCCGCCTTGGGGACCTCGTTGTACGTCTGCACGACCTCCTGGCCGGAGAGCTGCTGGATCGCCGCCATCACCTCGTCCGTGACCTGGCGGCGGGCCTTGAGCGAACGCGCCTGGCCGTGCAGCTCGTCGAAGTGCAGCGGCTCCCCGAAACGGACCGTCACCTTCTTGAGGCGCGGCACCCGCTTGCCGATCGGGAGGATCTGGTCCGGCCCCTCCAGCGCCACCGGCACCACCGGGACGCCGGCGGTCAGGGCCAGCCAGGCCACGCCGGTCTTGCCGCGGTAGAGGCGGCCGTCCAGCGAGCGGGTGCCCTCGGGGTAGATGCCGAACGCCTTGCCGTCCTCCAGGATCTCCAGCGCCGACTCCAGCGAGGCCTGGGCGGACCGGTAGGTGCCGCGCTCGACCGGCACCGCGCCGATGCCCTGGAAGAAGCCGCGGGACAGCGCGCCCTTGAGGCCGCTGCCGGTGAAGTACTCGGCCTTGGCCAGGAAGTGGACCCGGCGCGGCGCGGTGAGCGGGATGACCACGCTGTCGATGAAGGAGAGGTGGTTGCTGGCGAGGATGACGCCGCCCTTGCGCGGCACGTTCTCCATGCCCTCGATGGTGGGCCGCCAGATCCCCCGGGCGAGCGGTTTCAGCACCAGCCTGGTGACGAGATCGAGCATGGTCCCTCCCTGGACGAGCACGCCCGAGAGGTGCCCGGGCCTGGGGTACGACGAGCGGCGTTCGCTTCCCCGGCCGGGCCGGGATCAGACCCGCAGACTACGACACCCACCCCCGAGCCCGTCCACTCCCGCCCGCAGTGGCGCTCGCCACGGGCGGGTAGGGTACCGCCGTCGGAAATGCACATCAGCAGTTGATTCGGTCCCAGGAGGCCCCCATGGCAGACGTCGACGACATTCGCGCGGCGTTCGACAAGTTCGACCGGAACGGCAACGGTCGGATCACCGCCGCCGAGTACGCCCTCGTCGCGCGCGAGCTCGGCGACCTCACCACCTCGGTCGCCGTGGCCGAGGCCATCATCAAGCAGATGGACACCAACCACGACGGCGAGCTGACCTTCGAGGAGTTCCTGGCCGCGCGCCAGGGCTGACGAGGCCGGGGCCGGCCGGCCCGGACGGGGTCCCGGATCGTCTCCGGGGCCCCGTCCTCGCGTTGTTGTCGCCTGCTGTGCCTGCTGTGCCCGGCCCGTCTGTCGCGTCTGTCGTGCCGTCGTGCGCTCAGCCGGTGGTCGGGAACACCCGGCGGACCACGCGCTCCGCCGCCCCGCCGTCGTCCCAGGGGCAGAACCGCTTGCGGAAGTCGGCCCGCGCCGCCGGCTCCGGGTCACCGGCCAGCAGCGCCGCCGCCAGCCCCTCCGGATCCGTCGTCAGCGCGCCCGGCGGCTGCTCGAACAGGTCGAAGTAGACGCCCCGGTCGCGCTTGTACTCCTCCCAGTCCGGCGCGAAGATCACGATCGGCCGGTCCAGCACCGCGTAGTCGAACATCATCGACGAGTAGTCCGTCACCAGGACGTCGGCCGCCAGGTAGAGGTCCTCCACCGTCGGGTGCGCCGACACGTCCAGGATCTCCGCCGCGTCCTCGTCCGCCGTCAGGTCGCCCGGGCCGCCGGTGTGGAAGTAGTGGGTGCGGACCAGCAGCGTGAAGTCCGGCCCCAGCCGCCGGGCCAGCTCCCGGACGTCCAGCAGCGGCACATAACCGCCGCGCGCCTCCCGGTGGGTGGGCGCGTACAGCACGGCGGTGCGCCCGGGCGCCAGCCCGAACCGTTCGCGCATCGCCGCCGTCCCGGCCGGCGTCGCCCCGGCCAACCGGTCGTTGCGCGGGTACCCGGTGTCCAGCATCTCGTAGCGGCCGGGGAAGGCGCGGGCGAAGTGCTCGCTGGTGTGCGGGTTGGAGGAGACCAGGAAGTCCCAGCGGTCGACCGCCTCCTGGAGCCGGTCGAAGTCCATCCCGTCGGCGGCCACCGGGTGGTCCCTGAGGTCCATGCCCATCGCCTTCAGCGGCGTGCCGTGCTGGGTCTGGACGTGCACCGTGCCGGGCCGCTTCGCCATGGTCCGGGGGAAGTTGACATTGTTCACGAAGTACTTGGCCGTGGCCATCGTCCTCAGGTACGCCGGGGTGTTGACGATCACGTACGGCACCCCGTCCGGCAGCGTCGCCGCCTGGGCGCGGTTCTCCACCACCCAGACCCCGTGGATCCCGGGCGCGAGCTCCTTCGCCTTCTCGTAGATCGCGGCCGGGCTGCACGCGTAACCCCGGTGCCAGTACGCGGCGTACACCGCCAGGTGCGGGTTCAACGGCATCCGGCGGAACGCGTTGTACGCGGTGAACCGGGCGCTGCTGCGCACCCCCTTCTTCAGGGCCGGTGCCACCGCCCGCGCCCCGCGCTTGAGTTCGCGCGGCAGTCGGCCGGTGCGGCGCAGTTCCGCGTACGCGCGCCGGGCGCCTCGCGCCGCGAGCCGGTACTGCACGCCGCGCACGCCCCCTGGGAAGCGGTAGCCCGCCGGGCGGTGCCGGGTGAAGTGCTCGGCGATCCGCCGGAAGAACTCCGGCCGCAGCCCGACCGGGACCAGTCCGGGGGTGTCGTAGACGGTGAGTGCCTGCTGCACGGTCCGCTCGAAGACCAGGGTCCGCAGTGTCCCGGGGACGGGCCGGACGGGGTGGCCGGTCTGGTCGGGGCGGTCCAGGAAGGCGAAGATCGCGTCGTACTGGGCGAAGGCGTCGGCGTGCTTGGCGGAGGCGGTGCTGGTGATCGCCCCGGTCCGGCCGCGCCGGTAGAAGTAGCAGGGGCGGTCGAAGTAGCGCAGCCGCTCGGCGGCGAGCAGTGCCGGGTAGGTGACGGAGATGTCCTCGTAGAAGCCGCGACCGAAGGAGACGTCGAGCCCGAGCAGGAACTCCCGGCGGAACACCTTGTTCCAGACCGACATCACCGTCTTGAACACGGCCGGGTGCTCGGCCAGCGTGCCCCCCGCGACGAGCGGGGAACCGGTCAGCACGTGCCGCCACGGGTTGGGCTCGGTCCCGCCGTCGGGGTAGACGTGGACGAAGTCGGTCAGCAGGACGTCGACGGGCGCCTCGCCGCGCCGCTCGCGCTCCAGCTCGCCGGTGAGCTCGTCGAGGAGGGCGGTCACCGTGCCCTCGGGCACCCAGTCGTCGCTGTCGACGAACCAGACGTACGCGCCGCGCACCTCGGGGAGGGCGGCGGTGCGGGCGCCGCCGAGGCCCTGGTTCTCGGCGAGGTGGAGGACGCGCAGGCGCGGATCACGGGCCGCGTACTCGTCCAGGATCGCGCCGCTGCGGTCGGGGGAGCGGTCGTCGACCGCGATCACCTCGAAGCGGGACTCGGAGGACGGGGTGTCCGCCAGGAGGGAGTCGAGGCAGCGGGGCAGGAAGCGCTCCACCCCGTGGACGGGGAGCACGATGCTGAGGAGGACTGGCACGCTGGCCGAGTCTACCGAGCGCGGCCGCGGAGGGCGGAGGACGGGTGCGGCGGCGCTGCTGGTGGGCGGGGTGTGCCCTCCCGGGGAGGCCCGGCTCGGGGAGGCCCGGCCGGGTTCGAGGGCCGGGGCGGTCACGGCCGAGGGCCGTTGGGCCGGAGCCGCCGGTGCCGGACCCCGGAAGGGGGTGGCACCGGCAGCCTGGTGGCGGCCCGGCCGACCCTCTACGGCCGGCCGCCGGTCCGAGCACCGCCCGAGCCTGGCCACCGCAGCGTCGAGGCGGCCTGGCAGTAGGCACGGGGGAGCCGGAATCTTCATCAGTCGAACACGGGGGGCGGTGGTGCTCGCGCCCGCGTGATCGATAGAGATATTGCTTGGAGCCGACTCCCGCGTCAATCCCCCGGCTGTGTTCACTTCCTAAACGGATAGTCGTACCTTGTCGCCGACGTACCGGGCCCGCCCCGGGGGTGACGGCCGGAGGGCGGTGCGGTGGCCGCCGGGTGGCCACGGCGCGTGAAGGGGCGGTGACCCCGTGCGCCGGGCGTACACCGTCACGGCGGGCGCCGGGTGTGCGACCCGAAGAACCCGGTGACGTCCCGCCGGTCGTGCACCATCATTGATGCTCAGTCGTGATCGGTCGGGTGGGCCCTGGTGCAGTGTCAGTTGACGCAGCACGGTACGGTTGCAGAACACCAGGACGGTTGCGCGAAGGCCGTCTGTCACGGATAGTCTTCGCCTCACGGCCCTGGCGCCTCGTAGGGGTGGGAAAACTGATGGAACACATGCAAGTGCGGACCCGGCCTCGGGTGCCCGCGATCCAGTGCGGCGTCGGCGCGACCGGCCGCCGGATCGAGCGACACCTGGCTGTGCTCGGCGCGCCCGCACTCCCGGCGGTGGACACCGCCGAGGCGCTCGGGCTGATAAGGGAACTGACGCCGCGTGGCGTCGGTGCCCCGACCGCGCCGCCGCGCCGCCACACGCGGGTCAAGCTGCTGGCGCCGCTGCGCCGGCTGCGGCGGGGGCTCTTCGGCAGCCGCGGCTGAGCCGACCGGTCCGGTCGAGTCAGGTCCGGTCGAATCCGGTCCGGTCGCGCGGGGCCCCGAACCCGGGGTCTCCGCCCCGCCCTTCCTCCTGCACACACGCCTTTTCGGCACCGGCCCGACGGATCCTGACGACCGTCGGGTCTTCCGCGTTTCCGCTCCCCGCTCCGTGCCGATGCGGGCCGACGCGGGCGGGTCCGTCTCCGGCCCGGCTGGTCATCCGTGGTCCGTACCGATCCTCGGATGTCATTTTTGGTCTGAACCTCTCAGCCTATGTCGACCGGCCCCTCCGGCGCCGGGAGTCGGCGAGGCTTGCCGGTCCACCCTCGGCCGTGGGTCAGGATGGCGCCATGGCGGACCACACCCACACCCGAACCACGTCCCACTCCACTCCCACCTCCACGTCCTTCCGGACCGAGACCTTCGACATCACCACCGGAATCCATGAGGTCGCGCTCGACATCACCGACCGCTGCGTCCGGTTCCTCGACCAACACGCTGTCGGACGGGACGGCCTGCTCAACGTCTTCGTCCCGCACGCCACGGCCGGGATCGCCGTCCTGGAGACCGGTTCCGGCAGCGACGAGGACTTCCTCGCCACCCTGCGCGACCTCCTGCCGGCCGACGACCGGTGGCGTCACCGGCACGGCAGCCCCGGCCACGGCCGGGACCACGTCGTCCCCGCCCTGGTGGCCCCGCACGCCACCCTGCCGGTGATCGACGGACAGCTCGCGCTGGGCATCTGGCAGTCGGTGGTGCTGGTCGACACCAACGGGGACAACCCGCACCGCACGCTCCGGCTCTCCTTCCTGGGCTGAGCGCGCCGCCCGGCCCCGGACCCGGCCCCGGCCCGTCGGGGCCGGGCGGAACGCTAGTCCGGCAGCGGTGCCCCGGTTCCGGGGCCGGCGGCGGCCTCGACCACGGACGCGAGGTACCGCTCTATCGCCAGGTACTGGCAGAGCACGGCGACCGGCCGGCCGAGCCGCGCGTACCAGGCGGCGAGCCGGGCGAAGGCGACGACCTCGAACCACACCTCGCCCGCCGCGTCCATCGACACCAGGAACGCTTCCTCGCCGCACTCCGGGTGCCCCGGCAGCGTCCCGTAGGCGAAGCCGATCCGGTCCGGCTCGTCCACCGTCCACACCACCCGGCACGGGATCACCAGCCGGGGCCAGCGGCTGCCGGGCAGGCCGAGCCGCAGGAGGACGGTCGTCCCGGGCTCGGCGGGCGCGTACGGGAACACGGCGAAGCCGGTGCCCAGCTGGCAGCCCCAGCCGAGGACGAAGCGGCCGGCCCGCGCCAGGACCTCCGGGCCGTGCCCGAGATGCACCCGCCGCCGCAGATGCGTGTAGCCCTCCGGCAGCCGGGCGTCCGCGGTTGCGCCCACCTCGCGGTAGTTGGGCCCGGTGGCCCGGGCGGCGCGCAGCCTCCGCTCCAGGGCGGACCCGGAGGATCCGGCCGTCCCGGTGGCCTCGGTGGACCCGGCCGTCCCGGTGGATCCGGAGGCGTTGGTCCGGGCGGAGGGGACCGGCGGGACCGGCGGCGGGACGGAGGGAACGGCGGGGGACACCTCGTGACCGGGAGAGTCGGGCATACGGCCACCGTATCGACGGTCCCCGGAGCGGCCTCGCCCGGGACCGCCTTGCGCCCTGCCCGGTCCGGGGAGTAGAGAGGCGGCATGAGCGAAACAGCCAGGCAGGACACGGCCGCCCCCGGTGTCCAGGACACCCCGGCGGCGGAGCAGGTCTGCGAGCTCGCCCCGAGCGGCGCGGAGGCGGCCCTGCTGCCCGACCCCGGTTCCACCGGTCCGCGCGCGGACTGCGTACTGTGCGGCGAGCCGACCGAGCTGCCCGCCGACCACCCGGGCAGCACCCTCTGCCCCGTCTGTACCTGGCAGCAGGCCCAGCGGATCGCCTGCTCCGGCTGAGCGGGCCGCCCGGCCCCCGGCCCGCCGCAGGATCCTCCCGGGGCGGACGGTCGGTCGGGTCAGGGGCGTTTCGGGCGTCAGGCGTCCTCCCGTCCCGCCGGCGCCAGGGTGGAGCCGTGCCGGCCCTTGCGGACCAGGAGCTGGGCCGGGATCCGGCTGCGCAGATCGGCGACGTGGCTGACGATGCCGACCGCGCGGTCCCGCTCGCGCAACCCGTCCAGGACGTCCATCACCTCCTCCAGGGTGTGCTCGTCGAGGCTGCCGAAGCCTTCGTCGATGAACAGGGTGTCCAGCGGCATGCCCCCGGCCTCGTCGGTGACCACGTCGGCCAGACCGAGTGCCAGGGCGAGCGAGGCGAAGAAGCTCTCGCCGCCGGAGAGCGTCGCGGTGTCGCGCTCGGTGCCCGTCCAGGCGTCCACCACCCGCAGCGCCAGCCCCGAGCGCTTGTTGCCGCCGCCCCGGTCGTCGCTGTGGACGAGCGTGTACCGGCCGCCGGACATCCGGACCAGCCGCTCGCTCGCCGCGGCCGCCACCTGCTCCAGCCGCGCCGCCAGGACGTACGACTCCAGGCGCATCCGGAGCCGGTTGTCGGTCGAGGTGCCGGCCGTGAGCGCGGCCAGCCGGCTGATCCGCGCGTACCTGGCCAGCTCCGGGGCCAGCGAGCGGGCCAGCTCGGCCAGCTGCCGCCCGATGGCGGCGAGGGCCTCGCACCGCAGGCGGGCCGCGTCCCGCGCCGCGTGCGCCGCCCGCAACCGGTCGGTGGCGGCGCCGAGCCCGCTCCGGGTGCCCGGCAGGTCGGCCGGCGGCAGGGCGGCGGCCGCGACCAGTTCGGGTTCGGCGAGCCGCCGCTCCACCGCGGCCAGCTCGGCCCGGTGCCGGTCGATCCGCTGCTCCAGCCCGTCCCGCTCGGCCCGCGGCAGCAGGACGGCGACGGCGTCCTGGGCGCTCGCGAACCCGGCCGCCACCGCGGCGTCGGCCAGCTCGTCGTCCGCCTGCTTGAGCTGGTGCGCCGCCTCGGTGGCGGCCCGGGCGGCGCCGGCCAGCGCGGCCACGGCCGAGGCGAGGCGGTCGAGCGCGGCCGCCCGGGCCGCCACCGACGGCGCGTCGCCGCGGGCCGCCGCCACCCGGGCGGTCAGCTTCTCCTGCTCGGCGTGCAGGGCGCGGGCCTGGGCGGCGAGTTCGGCGCTCCGCTCCCGGGCGTCGGAGAGCGCCGTGCGGCGGGCGGTCTGCTCCTCGGTGAGCCGCTCGATCGCCCGGCCGACCGCACCGAGCCGCTCCGCGACCCGGACCGCTTCCCGGTGTTCCGCCCCCAGCCCGCCGAGCACCCCGGCCAGGGCGTCGGCGGCCTCCTCACCGGCCGCGCCGGCGGCCGCCGCGCGGCGCACCCGGAGCCCGGCGAGTTCCTGCTCGGCCGCGTCGGCGGCCTGCTCGGCGGCCGTCTGGGCGCGCCGGGCCCGCTCCTCGTCCTCGGCCCGGACCGGCTCGCCGACCGGGCGGGCCGGGGCCGGGTGCTCCGCCGAGCCGCAGACCCGGCAGGGCTCGCCGGTGCTCAGCCCGGAGGCCAGCTCGGCGGCCATCCCGGCGAGCCGGCGCTCACGGAGCTCCAGGCCGTACTGGCGGGCGTCCAGCGCCTCGGCGCGCAGGGCGAGGGCGCGCGGCCCGACCCGGCCGACCTCGCCGTCCAGCGCGTCCCGGGCCCGGGCGGCGGACAACCGGGCGGTCAGCTCCGCGCGCCGGGCGTCCAGCCGCTCGACCAGCGCGGCGGCCTCCCGGGCGGCGGACTCCTCCTCCTTCAGGGCGGCGTGCCGGGCGTCGAACTCGGCCAGCCACTCGCCCGCCTCCTCGGCGAGGTCCTCGGCCCGCCGCAGGTCCGCGGTCAGCGCCGTCCGGGTACCGGCCAGCTCGGCGCACTGCCGCTCGTCCGCCCCGGCCGCCTCCAGCCGGACGATCTCGGCGCGCAGCCGCCGTTCGGCCCCGGCCAGCTCCTCGGCCTCGGCGTGCGCCAGCGCCCGGCCGCCGCCGGCCGTTCCGTCGCCGCGCTCACTGCCGCCGCCGGGGTCGCTGCCGCCGAGGAGCGCACGGCCGGTCGGGCCGGTCGGGACCTCGGCGAGGACCGCCCGGTGCCGGTGCTCCTCCTCCCGGGCCTGCCGGTAGGCGGCCGCCGCGCGCTCCCGCAGGTGCAGCACGGACTCGACGCCGACCGCCGCCTGCGCCGCCGTCAGCCGCCGCCGGTCCGCCGCGCGGGCGGGCTCGTCCTCGGCCAGCCGGGCCGCCTCCCGCACCGCCTGCCGGTGCCGCTCCTGCCGGTCGGCCCGCTGCTCGGCGGCCTCCCTGGCCCGCTGCGCCGCCCGGTGTGCCTCCTCCGCGCCGGCCAGCGCGGCCTCGGCGACGGCCAGCTGCTCGGCCGCGCCGCCGCGCAGCACCGCCGCCCAGCCCAGCACTCCCGTGGTGAGCTCGGTGTCCGCCGCCGCG
Source organism: Streptomyces sp. XY431 (assembly GCF_001279805.1). NCBI lineage: Bacteria > Bacillati > Actinomycetota > Actinomycetes > Kitasatosporales > Streptomycetaceae > Streptomyces > Streptomyces sp. XY431. The sequence continues at coordinate 19,601 of NZ_LGDO01000231.1, read as the reverse complement.
CTCGGCGCCGCCTCGTCCGTGGCCGCCATCGGGCCCTCGGCGGGCTCGGCGCCCGGCCCGGCCGCCTGCTCGGCCTTGCTGGCCAAGTCCCGCAGCCGGCGGCGCCCGGTCTGGACGGCGGCCTCGTGGGCCCGGCGCTGCTCCGCGAGCCAGGCCTCGACGGACTGGAACCGTTCAGTGTCGAACAGTCGGCGCAGCAGCTTGCCGCGCTCCTCCGAGTCGGCCCGCAGGAAGCGCGCGAAGTCGCCCTGCGGCAGCAGCACCACCTGACAGAACTGGTCCCGGCTCATCCCGATCAGCCGGTGGATCTCCTCGCCGGCCTCCTGGTGCGACTTGCTGACCGCCCGCCAGCCGGGCCCGCCCGCACCGGTGCCCGCGCCGTCCGCCGACCACTCGCGCAGCAGGGTCTGGGCCCGCTCGACGGTCATGCCCGTGCCGACCTTCTTCGGCCGGGGCTGCTCGGGGATCCGGATGATCTCCAGCCGGCGGCCGCCGAGCGTCAGCTCCAGCCGGACCTCGGTCAGCCGGTCGGGCTCGGCGTGGTCGCTGCGCAGCCGGTTGGCCCGGCGGGTGCCGGGCACCTCGCCGTAGAGGGCGTAGCAGACCGCGTCCAGCACGCTGCTCTTGCCCGCGCCGGTGGCGCCGCGCAGCAGGAACAGGCCGCCGGCGGCCAGCGCGTCGAAGTCGACCGTCTCGGCGCCGGCGAAGGGGCCGAAGGCGGTCACGGTCAGCCGGTGGAGTCTCATCGGGGCAGCTCCGCCTTCCGGTCGGAGGTCTCCCGGACGCGCTCGAAGCCCTCGCGCAGCCAGCCCAGCTCGTCCGGGTCGGGGTCGGCGCCGGGGCGGACGTGCCGCAGGAAGCCCTCGGCGATCTCCAGGTCCGTCCGCCCGCTGACCCGGGACGCGTAGGAGGGAGAGGCCGCGGCGGTGCTCTCCTCCGGGTCGAACAGCAGCTGGAGGGTGTGCGGGAAGCGGCGGCGCAACCGCTCCATCGGCTCGGTGGGGCGGCTCGGGTCGGTGAGGGTGACCTGCACCCAGGACTGCTCGTCGGCGGTGTACCGCTCGTCGGTGAGCAGCTCGTCGAGCCGGCCGCGCAGCCGGGCCAGCCGCCGGGGGGCCGGGCAGGGCACCCGCTCGGCGGTGACCGAGCCGTCCGCCGCGAGGTCGACCAGCCACATGCTCTTGCGCTGCTCGTGCTCGGAGAAGGAGTAGGCGAGCGGGGAGCCGCTGTAGCGCAGGTGCGGGGCGAGGGTCTGGCAGCCGTGCAGATGGCCGAGCGCGGCGTAGTGCACGCCGTCGAAGACCGAGGCGGGTACGGCCGCGACCCCGCCCACCGCGATGTCGCGCTCGCTGTCGCTGGGCTCGCCGCCGGTGACGAAGGCGTGCGCCAGGACGACCGCGCGGGTGCCGGCCGGGCGGGCCGCGAGGTCGGCCCTGACCTGGTCCATCGCCGCGCCGAGCACGGCGGCGTGCCCGCCGCGGGCCAGGCCGAAGCGCTCCCGGACCAGGGTGGGCTCCAGGTAGGGCAGTCCGTAGACGGCGACCGGCCCGTGCGCGTCGGCCAGCAGCACGGGCTCGGCGCACTCGCCCGGGTCCGTCCTCAGGTGGATGCCGGCCCGGCCGATGAGGCCCGCGCCGACGCCGAGGCGGCGGGCCGAGTCGTGGTTGCCGCTGATGAACACCGTCGGCACGCCGAGGTCGGCCAGCCGGTGCAGCACGTCGTCGAACAGCGCCACCGCCTCCAGGCCCGGCAGCGCGCGGTCGTACACGTCGCCGGCGACCAGCACGGCGTCGACGCACTCGTCCCGGACCACCGCCACGAGGTGGTCCAGGAAGGCGCGCTGGGCGTCGTGCAGGCTCTCCCGGTGGAACGAGCGCCCGAGATGCCAGTCGGAGGTATGCAGCAGTCGCATGGTTCCCGACCATAACGGGCGGCACCGACAACCCGGTCCGGAACGGGTGCCGCCGGCCGTCCCGGGACCGTCCCCGGGCCGCCCGCCGGGCCTCGTCGACGTCACTCCGGGTCGATTGTCGGTGACGGTGTGTATGGTCGCGTTCGCCGGGAGCCGAGGGGCTCGTGGGGCCGGTGCCGGAGTACCGACGACGGAGGGAGACGATCGTGCGCGAGCGGATGCGGAGCGGGTTCCAGCGCCCGGACCAGCGGCGGGCGAGGGAGCAGGAGCAGGGCCGGGAGCAGGAGCGGGGGCGGCGCCGGAGGCGGGGCCGGGACCGGCGTCCGGGTGCGGGTGGCTGCCGGGAGCGGTGGCGCGCGCCCGTGGTGCGGCTGTGGGGTCCCGGTGCGGAGCGGCGTCGGCCCGGGCCGGCCGGGCCTGGCGGGAGGATCCCCGACGGGCGGCCGCCGGGCGGCGGGGCGAGCGTGCCCAGGGCGGGCGGCTCGGGCGGGCCCGCCGGTCCCGGGGTGCGGGAGCGGCGCCGGGGGCGCCCGCGCGGGGCGCCCCCGCCGCAGCCGGTGGCGCTCGCGCTGGCCGTCGGCGCCGCCGACTTCGCGGACCTGGCGCGGTACGGGCTGTTCGGCGGGCTGACCTTCCGCTCCTACCTGCGGCGGGTGGCGGTCCAGCTGCGCGCGCTGCGCGGGCAGGGACTGGAGGTCCACCTCCGGGTGCTCGACCCGGCGGACTACGCGGAGTACTGCGAGGAGCTCGGCTTCGCACCGGCGGACGCCGCCGCCCGGGTCGCGTACGCGGCCGACCCCGAGCTGGCCGGGGAGCCGTTCGTCTACGCGGGGCAGCGGCTGGCGGTGCTGCTGCCGGAGCTGGCCGACGACCACCGGGCGCGGGTCCGGATCTCCATCGCGATGGCGGCCCTGCTGACGGCGGCGGGCGAGGGGTCGCCGGGGGAGCGGCGGCTGGTGGCGGTGATGCGGCACGCCGTCGAGGTCCAGCTGGCGGTGGGCGCGGGGGCCGGTGACGGGATCCACCTGCTGACCCTGCGCTGCCACGGCCCCGAGGACGGCGAGGAGCTGACCTCGGCGACCGACGTCCGGGTGGCCCGGGGCCGGCCCGGGCCCGGCGGGCGGGACGCCGAGGCGTTCTGCGTGACGCTGGCGGCGGGCCTCGCCGTCGGCGGTGCCGGTGCGATGGTGCTGCACGGGGACCCGGCGTCCCCCGGCGGGCAGACGGTGCGGGGGTGGGCGCTGTGGGGCGGGAGGCTGCGGCCGATGACCGTCCGTGAGGTGCTGGACGAGCTCGCCGACGACGTCGGCCGGGGCCTGCCCTTCCCGCCGGCCGTCGTCCCGCTGCCGGGCTTCCCCCTGCCGGCGCCGCCGCCGTCGGGTGAGGGCGGACCGCCCGGGGAGCGGCCGACCGGGGGCGGGGGTGGGCCCCTGGCCTGATCGCGGCTGACCAGGGCGTTCGGCTCCGGCTGTCCACCAAGCGGCGCTGGGGACTGTTCATCGACCGCCTGTTCGGGGAAGATTTCGGGGAAGATCAACAGTGGGAACGGCCGGTGCCCCACGCCGCCGCGCCCGCCGCCCCGAACCGCGTACCGCGAACCGTCCCCGCGCACCGTCGGTCCGGCGAGCCCGACACCGAAAGGGGGGACGCATGAGCCGGATCGAGTACAGCGCGGAGATCGCCGAGCTGCTCGGCCGGGTGCGCCGGCGTCCCACTGCGGGCTGGCCGTGGCGGCCGGGCGAGCAGGTGCCCGCCGGGCTTCCGGTGAAGCAGTCCTGGGGGTGGTTGTTCGCCCCCGACGGCCGGGTGCTGACCCTGGTCAACCCCAAGGACGGCGTCGTCTCGCTGCCCGGGGGCTCGCTGGAGCCGGAGGACGCCGGTGACCCCGGCTCGGCGCTGGCCCGGGAGGCGGCCGAGGAGGCGCAGGCGCTGATCGGCACGCCGTACTACCTCGGCTACCTCTACGACCGGGTCGGTTCGGCCAACGGCGGCCACGAGTGCGCCCGGGTCCGGATGGCCGCCGCGCTGCGGGCCGTCGGTCCGAGTGCGCCGGACCCGGCCTCGGGGCGGCACTACCGGCGGCTGCTGGTCGCACCGGGCCTCGCCGTCGAGCTGCTCGGCTGGGGCGTGCCCGGCCTGCGTCAGGCCCGGGCTGCGGTGGCGACCGCCGTCCGGAGGCTGGGCGTGCCCTCGGCCGCCAACGAGACGATCGAGGAACTTCCGGCGGCGGGCTGCGAGCTGTTCCCCGGCGCGGCCCCGGGTGCCGCCCCGGGGGAATCGCCGACGGCCTGACCGACCGACGTCCTGACCGCCTGACCCGACCGACGGCCTTGCCGCGCGCCTTGCCGCGCGCCTCGCCGACCGCCCGAGCGTGCCGCCGCCGGCGGTCGCACGTCCGGCTGAGTGCCGTCCCTCGATCGGGCGATGCCCCGAAACCGGCGCACGGGCGCACTTACCGTGCCAGAAGGGGCAGTTCACCGTGCCGTTGTCAGACTGACCGTCAATTGCCTTGGCATGACAACTTCCAGAGTTAGCTACCGCCTGGTATCAAATTGTGTGACGCAAGTCACTCCCTGGAGGTGTCATGCTACGCCCTGCCCGTGCCATGTCCGTCGCCGTCACCGCGGCGCTCCTCTCCCTGACCACCCTCGTCACAGCCGGTTCGGCCCACGCCGCCGGGGTCAACTACGTCGCGCTCGGCGACTCCTACGCCTCGGGCCTCGGAGCCGGCAGCTACACGAGCGAGAGCGGCAGCTGCAAGCGCAGCACCAACGCGTACGCGTACCTGTGGAAGAACGCGCACGCGCCGTCCTCCTTCTCGTTCCTCGCCTGTTCCGGCGCCAGAACCGGAGACGTGCTCAACAACCAGCTCTCCACCCTGAACTCGGCCACCACGCTGGTCAGCATCAGCGTCGGCGGCAATGACGCGGGCTTCGCCAGCACGATGCAGACCTGCGTCCTGGACTCGGAGAGCGCCTGTCTCAACGCGGTCGCCACCGCGAAGAACTACGCCACCAGCACGCTGCCCGGCAAGCTCGACCAGGTCTACTCGGCGATCCACGCCAAGGCCCCGAACGCCCGGGTCGTCGTGCTCGGCTATCCGCACCTCTACAAGGTCGGCGGCAGCTGCATCTTCGGCATCGGCGACACCAAGCGGGCCGCCATCAACGGCGCCGCCGACACGCTCGACGACGTCATCGCCAAGCGTGCTGCCAACGCCGGCTTCGCCTTCGGCGACGTCCGGTCGATCTTCCGCGAGCACGAGATCTGCGGCTCCAGCACCACCTGGCTGAACAGCACCACCCTGCCGGTGGAGGAGAGCTACCACCCGAAGGCCTCCGGCCACTCCGGCGGCTTCCTGCCGGTGTTCACCGCGCAGGCCTGACCCCAGCCGCACAAGCCCGCCCCCGATCACAGAACCCCGACCGCACAACCCCGATCGCAGAACCCCGACCGCACAACCCGGCGGGCCCGCCGGTCCCCCCACCCGGGAGGGACCGGCGGGCCCGACCCGTCACCGACCCGTCACCGCCCCGGCGGCGGGAACGGGATCCCGGCCAGGGCGGGCAGCAGTTCCCGCTCCTCGTGGGCGAGATGGGCCTCCAGCTCGTCCGCCGTCCGCGCCAGCGCGGCCCGGAACAGCTCCGGCTCGGCGGAGCCGTCGGCGGAGTCGAGGCCGGACACCAGCGCGACCAGCTCGTCCTTCAGCCGCGCCACCGTGCGGTGCTCCTCGGCCAGCCGTTCCAGCACGCCCCGCAGCTCCGGGTGGCTGCGGGCCAGCGCGGGGAAGACACCCCGGTCCTCGCCGGTGTGGTGCACGGTCAGGCCCTGGCAGAACGCCAGGCAGTGCTGGCGGAGCTGCAGTCCGAGCGACGGAGCGTGCCCGACACCTCCGGCGAGGTGCGCCTCGGCCTCGGCCCGCAGCTGCCGCAGCTGGGCCCGCAGCCAGTCGTGCACCTCCAGCAGTTTGTCCGCGAGGCTCGTCACCTCGCGCGCCGGAGCCCCGGCGCCGGCCCCGGCCCCGGCACCGGGGTGCTCCAGGACGACCACGGGCAGCAGCCGCGCGGTGTGCCGCTGGTAGTCCCCGTACCCGGGGGCCGCCCGGACGACGGCCTCGAACAGTCGCTCGCGCCGGTTCCCCTCGGCGGGGACGGCGGTCGCGTCGAAGACCTCCGTGCCGAGTTCCACCCGCACCAGCGGGCGGGCGAGCAGATTGCGGTACCACTGCGGGTGCTCGGGCGCCCCGGCCGCCGAGGCGACGACCAGCAGCAGCCCGTCCGCCCGCACGAATCCGAGCGGGACGGTGTGCTCCCGCCCGGACCGTTCGCCGACGGTGGTCAGCAACAACAGGTCCCCGCCCTCGAAGGGTCCGCCGACCCTCCCGCCCCGGGCGCGGAACTCCTCGATGACAGCTTGATTGAACGACAAGGAAGACATGGGCATACGACTGTGCAGCTCTCTCTCCGGATCTCTCACCGGAGCATCGAAAAAGGGAGTCGAAAAAGGGACTCGGAAGGGGAAGCGGCGGCACCGTCCCGGAAGAGGCCCGGTCGCGGCCGCGAAGAGGTGCGAAGAAGTGCTCCGAGGAGCTCAGGAAAGGGGAGCGGAGAACGTTCTCATCACGCGTCGTCCCTCGGTGTCGGGTGCCGGCCCGGCTGCCGGCCGGCCCACATCTCTTTGGCCGGCGCCACGCTGCACGCGGCCCATCCCAGCATCCGTGCGGCGCTGCTGTCAACGCGTCGTCGTGTCGGGGAAACGCCGCACCGCCGGCCCCGGGGCGGGGCCGGCGGTGCGCCGTGCGAGCAGGGGTCGGGAAGGTCAGCGCAGGTAGGAGGCCAGGCCGGCGGGCTTGAGGCCGGCCACCTCGGCGGCGGCCAGGGCGCGGCGGAGGTCGTCGGCGAGGGTGTCGGTCCAGTGCAGCAGGACGACGTCGCCGGGCGACAGGGTCCCTTCGTGCCAGATGTTGGAGGCGCCCCAGCTGAAGTCCGCGTCGGCGGTGAGCACGGTGCGCATGCCGCAGTTGGCAGCGGCCTGGAGGGTGTCGGCGTTCCAGGCGAAGTACGGCGGGCGGAACACCGTCGGCGCGGTGCCGAAGAGGCGGGTCAGCGAGTCGCGGGCGTCGCAGATCTCCACCTGCTGCGCGGCGGGCGAGAGGGTGGTGAGGTCGGTGTGGGAGACGCTGTGGTCCTGGATCGAGGAGCCGGGGGCGGCGGTCACCCGCCGGAAGTAGTCGGGGTTGTTGGCGGCGGCCATCGGCAGCGGGAAGGCGGTGATCGGCAGCTTGTTGGCGGCGATGACCTGCTCCGCCTCCGGGGTGGTCTGCCAGCCGTCGTCGACGGTGAAGAAGACCACCTTGTCGCTGGTCGGCACCGAGGCGGCGGAGGTCGCCGGGGCGGGCGCGGGGCCGTCGACCCGGACGTCGTCGACCGCGAACGGGCCCTGCTGGTACCAGCCGTGGACGGAGAGCCGGACGGTGGTGGCGCCGGGAGCGGCGGTGAAGCGGGTGGTCAGCTTCTGCCAGCCGCCGTCGGTCGACTCGGTCCAGGCGGGGGCGGTCGGGCGGTCGGTGCCGCCGGTGGCGCCCAGGAAGACGAACTTCCCGCGGACCCAGGCGGAGGCGGTGTAGGTGGTGCCGGGCTGGACCGAGACGGTCTGCACGCACTCGCCGGTGGACTCGTCGCCGGCCGGGGTGACGGCCAGGGCGGAGCTGCCGGAGTGCGGGGCGGTGGTGGTGAGGGCGGCCTCGGCGGGCCCGCCGGAACAGCGCCAGCCGGGCACACTGCCCCAGTCGGCGAGCGAGGAGGCGGGGATCTCGAACCCGGGGTTGGTCGCCAGGTTGACGGCGGGCGCGGCGGCGGAGGCGGGCCCGGCCGCGGACGACGGCGCCGCGGACGACGGCGCCGCGGACGACGGCGTCGCGACGGCCGGTCCGGCCAGGCCGGCCACCAGCAGCGCGGCCGAGGCGGCCAGCGCGGACAGGCGAGCGGGCAGGCGAGCGGGCAGGCCGGCGGGCAACCGCCCGAACCCGAACCCGAACCCGAGCCCGGACAGACGGGTGGACATGCGCGAGGAGATGGACACGTGGGGACTCCAGCGTGGGGGACGCGCCCGTGGGGCGGACGCGCGGACAACGGGATGTGGGGGTGCTCCCGGAGGGGGCGGGAGCTTCGGCGTGCCGCACTCGGACCGGAGCAAAACAATGGACTGGACCACCGCGATCGTCAAGGGGCCGGTCGTACCCGATGGACTCCCAATTCACTTGCGTAAAACGGGACAAGACGAGACGTCAGGGGGCGTACAGTTCCTCGATGTCCGCCGCGTAGTACTCGACGATCGCCGACCGCCGCAGCTTCAGTGAGGGCGTCATCAGCCCCTGCTCCACCCCGAACTCCCTGGGCAGCAGCCGGAAGGCGCGGATCGACTCGGCCCGCGACACGGCGGTGTTGGCCGCCGCCACGGCCCGCTGGACCTCCGCGTGCAGGTCCTCGTCGGCGAGCACGGTCCACGGGTCCGACTGCCCGCGCCCGCGTCGCTTCAGCCAGTGCGCCAGTGCCGCCGGGTCGAGCGTGATCAGCGCGGCCACGTACGGCCGGTCGTCGCCCACCACCAGGCACTGCGAGACCAGCGGGTGGGACTCCACCCGGACCTCCAGCGCGGCGGGCGCGAGGTTCTTTCCGCTGCTGGTGACGATGATGTCCTTCTTGCGGCCGGTGATGGTCAGATAGCCGTCCTCGTCCAGGCTGCCGAGGTCGCCGGTGCCGAACCAGCCCTCGAAGAGCGATTCGGCGGTGCAGCGCGGATGGTTGAGGTAGCCGCCGAAGACGCCGGGGCCGCGGACCCACACCTCGCCGTCGTCGGCGATCGCCACCGTCGCGCCGGGCACCGGCCGTCCGACCGAGCCGATCTTCGACCGTCCGGGCGGGTTGCCGGTGACCGCGGCCGAGGTCTCGGTGAGCCCGTAGCCCTCGAACAGCTGGAAGCCGATCCCGGCGAAGAACAGCCCGAGCTCGCGGTCGAGCGTCGAGCCGCCGCACATCAACGCCCGCACCCGGCCGCCGAACACGGCGCGCAGCCGCTGGTAGACCGTGCGTTCGTAGGCCAGGTGGCGCAGCCGCAGCGCGGTGCCGGGGCCGGGGCCGTGCCCGAAGGCGCGCTGTTCCCGGGCGGCCGCCCAGTCGACGGCCACCTGTCGGGCCTGTTCGAGGAGTTCGCCGCGCCCGGCCTCCTCGGCGGTGCGCCGGGTCTGCTGGAACACCTTGTCCAGGACGTAGGGGACGACGAGCAGGAAGGTCGGGCGGAGGGCGGCGAGCGCGGGCAGCAGTGCGTCCGTGGACACCTCGGAGACATGGCCGATCCGGAAGCCGCCGCGGATCGAGGCGATCTGCACCATCCGTCCGTAGACGTGCGCCAGTGGCAGGAACAGCACGGTGCACGGCGGGTGCCCGCCGGTGTCGCGGAGTGCCTCGCCCCAGCCGTCGAGCAGCGCGTCGGCCGCGGCGGCCAGCGCGCCGTGGGTGATCAGGCACCCCTTGGGGCGCCCGGTGGTGCCGGAGGTGTAGACGACGGTCGCGACGGTGTCGGTGGTGACGCCGAGCCGCTGCCGGTGGACCAGCGAGTCGGGCACCCCGCGGCCGTCCTCGACGATCGCCTCGACGCAGTCCCGGTCCAGCTGCCAGATGCCGGTCAGGTCGGGTAACGCGTCGCAGACCGCGCCGACGGTCATCGCGTGGTCCTCGTCCTCGACCAGGCAGGCCACCGCCTGGGTCTCGGCGAGGATCCAGCGGACCTGCTCGGGCGCGGCCGTGGGGTAGACGGGGACGGAGATCGCGCCGATCGACCAGAGCGCGTAGTCGAACAGGGTCCACTCGTAGCGGGTGCGGGACATCAGCGCGACCCGGTCGCCGTAGCGCACGCCCCGGGTGAGCAGGCCCTTGGCGAGGGCGAGCACCTGGTCGCGGAAGTCGGCGGCGGTGATGTCCTGCCACGCGTCCCCGGCGGCGGCGCGTCGGGAGCGGTCGGCCCGGCGGGTCAGCTGGACCAGGGCGGGGGAGCGCTCCGCGGTGTCGTAGAGCGAGTCGGCCAGACCTCCGGCGGCCGGCGGTCCGGCCGGGGCGGGGGTGGTGAACTCGCGCACGATCCCCCCGATCAGTCCTGCAGGTGCAGCGAAACTATCGGATCCCTCGCCGACTGCCCAGGGTTGTGACCGTGACGCGACGAGATCGGCACCGGCGTGTGCGGAAAGTGTCGTGGAGCCGTCGAGGGCCTCGTACGACTGTGCGGAAGCGGTGATCGCGACGGCGATCCGGACACGATCCGGTCCGGGCCGAGAAGAGGGTGGGTTCGACCCTCGAACGAGTGGTCAGGCCGTAGTAGAGTCTCGCAGACCTGCGGCCGGGGTCCTCGGTCGCGGCCGAGCGCTGCCCCTGGCCGGCGCTTGGTCCGTACCAACCCTGTCCGTGTCAACCAGCCCGTGTCAACTCGTCGGTGTCGATCCGCCTCCTGGTCGAGCCGCCTCCGCGTCGCCGCCCCCACGCTTCCGCCCCACGCTTCCACCCCCACGCTCCCGCTCCCAGGCCGCCCCGCCCCGTCACGCCTCCAGCACTCCCCGCACCCCGTCCGCGCCTGGCACTTCCCGACCGAGGACTCCATGCGTCTGCGCAGCAGCTCGATCCGCGCGAAGATCATCGCGCTGCTCCTGGTGCCCATCGTCGCCCTCACCGCCCTCTGGGCGTACGCGACGCTCGCCACCACCGGCGACGTCTGGAGCAGGCTGGACGTCAGCGCGACCTACAAGGAGTTCGGCAGCCCGGTCGACCTGTACGCGCACGACCTGCAGAACGAGCGCCGGGCCGCCGTCCGCAGGCTCGCCGACCCGGCCTCCCGGGCCGCCCGCGACGCCTTCGAGCAGGCCCGCGCCGCCACCGACCACGACCTCGCCGTACTGCAGCAGAAGAAGGACAGCGAGGGCAGCCGGCTCGACGAGGCCCAGCGCGGCCGCTACCTGCAGATCCTCGCCGCCGCCGACCAGCTCAGCCCGCTGCGCGCCCAGATCGGCCGCGCCGCGCTGAACTGGGAGTTCGCGCTCGGCCAGTACACCGACCTGATCAAGCCCGTCTTCGGCTTCCGGTCCGCCTTCGTCGCCCGCCAGAGCGGCCAACTCCCTCGGCAGGGCACGATCCTGATCGAGCTGATGCGCGCCCGGGAGTACCTCGCCCAGGAGGACGCGGCGATGGAGGGGCTGCGCACCGGGAACGGCCGGCCGACCTCCGAGCAGTACCAGGTCGCGCTCGACGCCCTGCACAACCAGCAGGCGCTGTTCACCGTCTACATCGCCGAACTGGACCCGGTCGACCAGGCCGACTACATCGCCCTGCGCGGCGGCGAGGCCTGGGCCGCGCTCGCCCGCGCCGAGGCGGACTTCGTCGGCGCCGGCGGACCCGAGCGGGTGGTGCAGGCGATCAACGGCGAGGCCTGGCGGGAGACCGCCGACCGCGCCCTCGGCGACCTCGCGGCGATCAACGCCCGGCTGAGCGGCACCATCGACGACCGCGACCACTCCTATGCGGTCGGACTGCTCTGGCGCGGCGGCATCGCCGGTCTGATCGGCCTGGTCGCGGTGGTGCTCTCGGTCCTCATCTCCTTCCGGATCGGCCGGGGCCTGGTCCGCGAGCTGATCGGCCTGCGCAACGCCGCCAACGAGCTGGCCGGCACCCGGCTGCCCTCGGTCATGCTGCGCCTGCGCAAGGGCGAGTCGGTGGACGTCGCCACCGAGGCCCCGGAGCTGGAGTTCGGCCAGGCCGAGATCGGCCAGGTCGGCCGCGCGATCAACGCCGTGCAGCGCGCCGCCGTCGAGGCCGCCGTCGAGCAGGCCGAACTGCGGCGCGGCGTCTCGGCCGTCTTCGTCAACCTGGCCCGCCGCAGCCAGGTCCTGCTGCACCGCCAGCTGACCCTGCTCGACACCATGGAACGGCGCGCCGAGGACCCGGCGGAGCTGGAGGACCTCTTCAAGGTCGACCACCTCACCACCCGTATGCGGCGGCACGCGGAGGGCCTGATCATCCTGGCCGGCGGCTCGCCGGGCCGGGCCTGGCGCAAGCCGGTGCGGATGGTGGACGTGGTCCGCGCGGCGGTCGGCGAGGTCGAGGACTACGCCCGGGTGATCGTCCGGCCGTTCCCCGGCACCGGGCTGCTCGGCAGCGCGGTCGCGGACGTCACCCACCTGATCGCCGAACTGGTCGAGAACGCGGCGGTGTTCTCCCCGCCCAGCACCCAGGTCACCGTGCAGGGCGAGGTGGTGGCGCACGGCTTCGCGCTGGAGATCGACGACCGCGGGCTCGGGCTGAGCGAGCAACTGCTCGCCGGGATCAACGAACGCCTCGCGGTGGAGCAGGAGTTCGACCTCGCCGACACCGACCGGCTGGGCCTGTTCGTGGTCAGCCGGCTGGCCCGCCGGCACGGTATCCGGGTGCACCTGCGGCCCTCCCCGTACGGGGGGACGACGGCGGTGGTGCTGATCCCGCGCGAGCTGCTGGCGGAGGCGCCGGACGGACTGCCGGAGCCGCCCGCGGCCTCCGGCCCGGGTGCGGGTTCCGGGGCGGGTTCCGGGGCGGGGGCCGGTCAGGGGCCGGGCGCGGCTCCCGGGCCGGTCGGCGGCCGACGGGCAGCGGTGGGTCGGCGCGGACAGCGCGACCTGGTCGCGGTGCCCGCCCTGGCCGAGGACGGCCCCGACGACGATTCCCACGACTCCCACAGCACGAACAGCACGAACGGCGCGAACGGCGCGAACGGCATGAACGGCGCGAACGGCGCGCTGAAGGGTGTGAACGGAGCGGGCGGCCGGCACCGGATCGCCGGTGGGCCGCGCCCCTCGGCACCCGAACCGGCCCGCACCCCCGGCGGTCTGCCGCGCCGGTCGCGCGGCAGCGGCGGGCCCGTGCTGGTCGCGGCGGCCACCGGCGACGCGACCGGACCGGGCACCGGCCGCCACCGGCGCGCGGACGACCCGGCGGGCACGGCGGACGGCATGGATTCCCTCGGGCCGAATTCGGCCGAGCTCAGGACCGGGCCCGCCGACGCGGCCGAGGCCGTGGTCGCGGACCGGGCCGTCGCGACGGCGGCGCCCGTGGCGGTCGACGCCGGTGCCGCCGACGCAGGTACCGCCGAGGCCGTGCCGCCGCGGACCGCCACCGCGGGCACGCCGGGCGGGCTGCCGCGACGGGTGCGGCAGGCGAGCCTCGCCCCGCAACTGCGCGAGCGCGCGGCGGAGGCCGCCGCCGGACGGGCCGACGGTCCGGGCGGCTCCGGTGCCCGGGCGGGCGAGGGCGAACCGGTGCGCGAGCGCTCGCCCGAGGAGGCGCGGGCCACCTTCGCCTCGTTCCAGCGCGGCTTCACCCGGGGCCGGGGCACCCCTGCCGCCCGGCCGACGGACTCCCCGTCGCCCGCCCCGGTTCCGACGCCGACAGCGCCACCGGCTCCGACGCCGCCCGGGACGCCCTTCCCGGCGCCGTCGGTGCGCCGCGCGCTCGCCCCGGCACCCGCCCCGGCGGCGTTGCCCGGCCCATCCGGGGGTGAACCGGCGCCGCTGGCCCGACGGGCGCCGGTGCCACCGCCGACCAGGTTCGCCCGGTCCCCGCGCCCGGTGGCGGAACCGGACGCACCCGCCGGTCCGTTGTCCGACGGGCCGCCCGAAGGCACCGCACCATCCGCACGGCCTGGACGACCCGCACCGCACGTACGACCGGTACGACCCGTACGACCCGCTCCATCCGCACGACCCGCTCCAGCAGAAGGAACTGATTCATGACCACTTCGACGCAGTCGTCCGGAGACCTCAACTGGCTCCTGGACGACCTGGTGGGCCGAGTGGCCGCCCTGCGCCACGCGGTGATCCTCTCCGGCGACGGCCTGGCCACCGGCGCCTCCCGCGACCTCGCCCGGGAGGACGCCGAGCACCTGGCCGCCGTCGCGGCCGGGTTCCACAGCCTGGCGAAGGGCGCCGGCGGGCACTTCAAGGTCGGCGGCGTGCGCCAGACCATGGTCGAGCTGGACGAGGCCTTCCTGTTCATCACCGCGGCCGGCGACGGCAGCTGCCTGGCGGTGCTGAGCGAGGCCGAGGCCGACATCGGCCAGATCGCCTACGAGATGGCCCTGCTGGTCAAGCGGGTCGGCGAGCACCTGGCCGCCGAACCGCGCGCCGACGTGGCTCCGCCCGGGAGATGAGCGGTCCGATGGCGGACGAGGAGCCGAGGGCAGTGGCAGCCGATCCGGAGCCGACCGGTGCGGCCGGTGCGGACACGACCGGTGCGGACACGGCCGGCGTGGCCGACGCGACCGGCGGGGAAGCCACCGACCGGGGCCCGGACGACCGGGGTCCGGCCGGCGGGGACGGGGACGAGTCGGAACTCGACCTGTTCCGGCCGCGGACCCCGGTCGACGACCGCTGGTTCGACGACGAGGCCGGACCGGTGGTGCGCCTCTTCTCGATGACCCGCGGCCGGGCCAGGCCGGTCGAGGACGGCCTGTTCGACCTGATCTCGCTGATCGTCGCCAAGGACCCGGCGCCGGTCGCTGCGGCCGTCCCCGCCCATGTGCTGGACCCCGAGCACCAGACCATCCTGGCCTGGTGCCGCCGGGAGCCGATCTCGGTGGCCGAGCTCGGCTCCTACACCGACCTGCCGGTCAGCGTCGTACGCGTCCTGCTCGGCGATCTCTACGACGCCGAGCTGATCAGCGTCACCCGACCCGTTCCGCTCGCCGAGCTGCCGGACGAGCGCCTGCTGCGAGACGTGATCAATGGACTCCGTGCGCTCTGACCTCCACGCCCCCGCCGCCACCGCCCCGGGCCCCGCGTACGACGGGGGCGCCGAGCGGGCCAACGACCCGCGCTGGCGGGGCGGTCCGGCGGTCGCGGTGAAGATCCTGGTCGCCGGCGGCTTCGGCGCGGGCAAGACCACCCTGGTCGGATCGGTCAGCGAGATCCGGCCGCTGCGCACCGAGGAGGAACTCAGCGAGCTGGGCCGCCCGGTGGACGACACCGCGGGCGTCGAGGCCAAGCGCACCACCACGGTGGCGATGGACTTCGGCCGGATCGACCTGCGGCCGGGGCTGGCGCTCTACCTGTTCGGCACGCCCGGCCAGGACCGGTTCTGGTTCGTCTGGGACGAGCTGGCCCGGGGCGCGCTCGGCGCGCTGGTGCTGGCCGACACCCGGCGGCTGGCGGACTGCTTCCCCTCGGTGGACTTCTTCGAGCAGCGGCGGATCCCGTTCCTGGTCGCCGTGAACTGCTTCGAGGGCAGTGAACTGTTCTCCCCCGAGGAGGTCAGGGACGCGCTCGACCTGGACCCGGACATTCCGGTGGTGCTGTGCGACGCCCGCCGCCGCGAGGACGGCAAGGAACTGCTGGTGGCCCTGGTCGAGCACGCGGCGGCGCGCCGGGGGACGAGCACCGGGACGAGCGCCGGGACGAGCGCCGGGGCCCGATAGCCCGCCCGGCCCGGCCTCCCGCCTCCCGCCGCTGCCTCCCGCCCCGGCCCCGACAGGTGGCGTCTCATCAGGGTGTTCACATGCCGGACGATCCTGGCCGAGCAGGTTGCCTTGACCGCCCCGGCGTGGAAGGCTCTGGTGTCGAAGGCCGCCCGGCCCGCTGCCGGGATGCCGCGAACGTGCCGCGCGCCCGGTGTGCGTCCGGCACGCGCGCCGCAGCGCGGTACAGGGACGTACCGGCAGACCGAGGGGGGAGGACCGAACCATGAACGTCGAGCAGCGATGTGCCGAGGCCGGGTCCGCCCAAGCCGATCTCGCCATGCCGGTCACCCCGGCGCTGACCGTCCGGCGGTACATCGACCACGCGCTGATCTGCAGCGCCTGTTGTCGCTGACCTCGCCAACCGTCGCCAGCCACCTCACCGTCACCGCCGTTCGCCGCCCGGGGGATCTCCCGTCCGGTGCGCCCCTTCCGGACTCACCGGACGGGCCGGGCGGACGCTGACGGTCCATCGCATCGTCGACCCGGCAGTACCGGACAGCAGTCCGGTTGGCCGTCGTCGGCCCTGCCCGCTTTGCGGAGAGCACCAGTGAACCTCCTCGAACCGTTCTGGCCGTCCCGCCAGCCACACCTGTTCGACCAGACGTGTCCGGGCTCGCCCAGCGCGTCCCGGCACTCCCTCCGCTGACCTCGGGTCGGTCCACGGCAGCACGCCCGGTAGACGCGCAGACGACTCCACCCCGTCCGTCACGCGCGAAATGAGCGACATCATGTCCTCCACCTCCACGGCCACTCTCCCCCTCCCCTCCGCGACCCCGCACCTGCGCGCGGTCCGCTCCGTCCCGTCCCCCGTCGACCGCCGGCACGGCGGGCCCGCACCGCAGCGGCCGGCCGCCGCCGGCCAGCCGGGCTCCGCGTCGCAGGGGCCCGCCCAGTCCGGCTTCGGGCAGCCCGGCTTCGGCCGGGTCGCCGCCGCGGTCCCGTCCGTCCCGCCGGTCGGCCCGGTCCCGCCGGCCGCACCGCAGCTCGTTCCGGCGCTCCCGCCGCAGGCGCTGCTCGCGGCGCTGCCCGAGGGTGCCGCGGTGGTCGCCGCGCTGCCCCAGGGCTCGCTGCCGCAGGCCCTGCTGGCCCAGTACGGGGCGCAGTTCGGCGCCTCGGCGGGGCAGCCGATGGTCGGCTACCTGGTGCTGGTCCCGGCCGAGGGCGGAGCCGCCGCCGCGCCGGGCGCCGGGCAGCAGGGCTTCCCGACCGCCACGATCCCGGCCCCGCAGGCCGGTCCGGCCGCCGCCGTCGGGGCCTCGGTCCTCGGTGCGCCGGGCGCCGGTGGCCTCGGTGTCGCCGGAGTCGGGGCCGCCGCCGGCGCCGGCACGCGTCCGGTGCGGCCCGTCGGCCGGGGGATCTCGGTCGACACCGAGCGCCGGAACGCCTATGTGGACGGCCAGTTGCTCGACCTGACCTACCTGGAGTTCGAGCTGCTCGCCCATCTGACCGAGCACCCGCAGCGGGTGCACACCCGTGACCACCTGGTCTCCGCCGTCTGGGGCTACGGCCACGTCGGCGACGGCCGCACGGTGGACGTGCACGTGGCCAGGCTGCGCCGCAAGCTCGGAGCGGCCTACCGCGACAGCATCGTGACGGTTCGTCGGGTCGGCTACAAGTACACGCCGGTGGCCTGAGCGCGCACCCCGCTCCTCGCCGCACCGTACGTCGACCGATCGCACCGCACTTCGCGACACCGATCGGCCGGGGGCCGGGCGTTCTTCCCGAACGCCCGGCCCCCTCATGCGTTCTGACGTTTCCTCAGATCCGCTGGTCGGGCGGCAGCAGCAGAACAGCGAGCGCTCCGGCGCAGGCCCGGGCGTGGTCGAGGAACCAGTCCAGCCGCTCGTCGGTGAGGTGTACGGGCGTGGAGCGGACGGCGAGGGCGAACCTGGCCTGGCCGGCGCCGTCCAGCACCGGTACGGCGACCGTGCGCACCCCGGTCTCCGACTCGCCGTCGTTGAGCGCGTGACCGGCCGCCCGGACCTTCGCCAGCTCCTCCGCCAGGCGCTCCGGTGCGGTGATGGTCCGGTCGGTGAACGGCGCCAGCGGGCCGAGCGTCGCCACGCCCGCGTCGCCGGGGCGGGGCCAGGCCAGCAGGACCTTGCCGAGCGCGGTCGAGTGGAGCGGTCGGCGCAGTCCGAGCCCGGTGTCCGGCCGGACGGAGGCGCCGACCAGGATCACCGCGTGCGGACCGCTGCGGATCGCGAGATCGGCGGCGGCGCCGGTGCGGCGGGACAGCAGGTCGAGCTCGGGGGCGGCCAGGTGCAGCCCGCGCTGGTGGAAGGAGAGTTGGCCGAGCTCGGCGACCGCCGGGCCGAGCCGGTAGCGGGCCGTTTGCTCGTCCTGCTCCAGGAAGGCGGCGCTGACCAGGGTGCGGGCCAGCCGGTGCGCCGTGGACACGGACAGGCCCATCCGGCGGGCCAGGTCCGAGGCGCTCAGATCGGGGCCGTTGTCGTGGAAGCAGTGCAGCAGCCCGAGGGCCCGCTGGACGGCCTGGGCGCCGGCCGGCGGGCCTTGGGTGGCGGTGACGGCCTCGGCCATGGCATCTCTCGTTCTGTCCGTGGCTCCGGCCGTTCACCGGAGTCGCTCCCAGACTATGGCAGCGCGTGCTGCGGGAATGTGTCAACGGCGTTGCAAAAGGATGCCGTTCATGAACAAGCAATCCCATGATGTGGCAAACCCTTGCTCCTGGCTCGCCCGCCGTGGAACGCTCGGCGCAGCGCACCGGACGGCCCCGTCCGGCGGCGCCCGGACCTCGGGAAGGAGCAGTGCCGTGACGACCCACCGGTGCCCCTCCTCCTGCGCGTGTTGTCGCTGACGCACCCCGGCCCGCGCCGGTCCCCGTACGACTCCGCCCCGCCCCCGGTTCCAGCCCCCGTTCCGTTCCACCACGCCTGGTGACCCGTACCGCGCCCACCGCCCCGCCGTCGGGGGCGCGCACGCACCCGCCCCGCCGCAGAGGACCAGCCACCGTGCCCAGTTCCGCCCGCAGTTCCGCCGAAGGGCCCGCGCCGACCACCGGTTCCCCGACCGCCGGTTCCCCGACCACCGGTTCCCCCGTCGCCGCCGTTGCCCCGGGGGTGCCCGACACCCTCTGGTTCACCCGTTGCCCGGTGCCCACCGCGACCGGCATCGCGGCCGACCGGGGCTGGCTGGGCCGGGAGTTCGCCCCCGACGGCATCGCCGTCCGCTCGCTCCAGGACGCGCCTCCGGAGGTCGCCGCCGACCACCACTACACCCACGCCCTGACCGGGCTGTTCCGCGAGGGCGGCAATGTGCCGGCGCTCTGGGCCCGTTCGCGCGGCGAGCGGACCAGGCTGGTCGGGCTCACCTGGATCGAGGAGCGCCAGGTCGTCCTGGTCCGGTCCGGGAGCGGGGTCACCGAGCCGGGCCAACTGCGCGGGCTGCGGCTCGCCGTCCCACACCATGGGATCGCCATCGACTTCTGGCGCGCGATGGCGCTGGCCGGCCTGCACGGAGCACTCTCGCTCGCGGGTCTCACGCCGGCGGACGTCGAGCTGGTGGACGTGCCGGCCGCGCCGGGCGGAGGGCAGTGGGAGGCGGAGCTGACGGCGCTGCGGGACGGTGTCGTGGACGCGGTCTATGTGAAGGGCGCGCTCGCCGTGGAGGCGGCCCGACGGATCGGGGCGGAGGTCGCGGTCGACCTGGACGCCGTCCCGGACCGCCGGGCTCGGGTGAACAACGGCACGCCCCGGCCGATCACCGTGCGCCAGGAACTGCTCGACGCGCACCCGGACCTGGTGGCCCGCTTCCTCGCCGTGCTGCTGGAGGCCGCCGACTGGGCCGCCGGGCAGCCGGCGGAGGTCGCGCGGATCCTGGGCGCCGAGACCGGAGCGGGGGAGGAGGGCGTCGCCGGGGCGTACGCGGCGGGCGGTCACCGCACCCTGCACCTCGACCTCTCCGAGGAGCGCCTCGCCCTGCTGGAGCAGCAGGAGCGCTTCCTCGACCGGCAGGGGTTCCTGGCCGGACCGGTCGACGTCCGGGCCTGGGCCTACCCGGAGCCGCTCCGTGCCGCCCGCGATCTGCTCGCCGCCCGCCGCGCCGAGGGGCGGACGCACGGTGACTGACGGGTAGCGGCCGACACTTCCCGAAAGCCGCCCGCCCCCCTCCGCCTCCGCCCGCCCCTCCGCACACCCGTCCGCCC
>NZ_LGDO01000230.1:0-138095 GCF_001279805.1 Streptomyces sp. XY431 | reverse complement strand
CGTGAGGAGAGGGTGGGACGGGGGCGGGCAGGAGGGGGACGTCGCCACAAGGTAGGGAGCCGCGGTGCCCGGGACTATGTGATCGACCCACATACCCCGGCCGAATTCCATGGCTGCCGGAACCATCACGCGACCGCACCCGCCCACCGCTCAGTGCGCCGTCCAGGCGCCGTCGAGCGGGAGCGAGGCGCCGGTGAGGCAGGCGGCGTGCGGGAGGCAGAGGTAGAGGGCGAGCCGGGCCACCTCGACGGGCTCGATGAGACGCTTGACGGCGGTGCGCTCCAGCAGGACGCGCTCGACGACCTCCTCCTCGGGCACGCCGTGGGCCCGGGCCTGGGCGGCGATCTGGTGCTCCACCAGGGGGGTGCGGACATAGCCGGGGTTGATGCAGTTGCTGGTGACGCCGTGCGGCGCGCCCTCCAGGGCGACGGTCTTGCTGAGGCCCTCCAGGGCGTGCTTGGCGATCACATAGGCCGACTTGAAGGGGCTCGCCCGCAGACCGTGGACGGAGGAGATGTTGACGACCCGGCCCCACCGCCGCGCGTACATGTGGGGGAGGGTGCGGCGCAGGATGCGGAACGGGGCCTCGACCATCACCCGCTGGATCTGGGTGAAGCGTTCGAGCGGGAACTCGTGGACGGGGGCGACGTGCTGGAGGCCGGCGTTGTTGACCACGATGTCGGCATCGGCCGGCAGGGCCTCCACCGCCTCCGGGTCGGCGAGGTCGGTGACGTGCGCGACGCCGCCGATCCGCTCCGCCAGCCGACGGGCGGGGTCGGCGGCGAGGTCGACGACGTGGACCCGGGCGCCGGCCTCGGCGAGGACCTCGGCACAGGCCCGGCCGATGCCGGAGGCGGCCCCGGTGACCAGCGCGGTGCGGCCGTCGAGGGGGCGGGCTGAAGTGGTGTCCATGGCCGAGAACGGTAGGAATCCGACGGCCGGGCTCCTATGTGGTGGTCCTCTACAGCACCCCGGAGAACTGTGGGGTTCTCCGCCATGACGGTCGGCGGCCGGAAGCAGCCCCGAAAGCCAAACCCACCCTCAGGGGTCTTCCCCGGAATGGGCGCGGATGCTTCACCCGTTCGGAGGATTGCTCGGTCAGAACCACCCATAGCGCCCGAATGCTCGCTACATTCACGCCGATTCCCGACAGGGGGCGTCGCCACAGGCAGCCGAACCGCTGGTGGAGCCGGTGCGGCGTCCGAGAGGTGTTGACTGACTATGCCCCAAAGGCCTGCAACCGACAGCCCGGCGTACGGACCGCTCGACCCGCTCGACCAGCACCGGGGTCCGGTCGGCCGGGCCCTTCCGGACGCCCCCGACGCCCCGACCGCCGACGAACTGCGGTTGCCCGAGCAGGCCACGCCCGACCGGCACGCCCTCGACCGGCCCGGCCCGGACCGGCACACGCCCGACCAGTCGCCGCCCGTCCGGCCCGCCCCCGAGCGGCACGCCCCGGAGCGGCCGCCCACCGAACGGCACCAGACGGCCGGCACCCAGAACCTCCAACTGGCCGCCCTGATCGAGGAGGCCGGCTTCTCGCACGCCGGCCTGGCCCGCCGGGTCGACCAGCTCGGCCTGGAGCACGGCCTCGACCTGCGCTACGACAAGACCTCCGTCACCCGCTGGCTCCGCGGCCAGCAGCCCCGCGGCGCCACCCCGGCCCTGATCGCCGAGGTGTTCACCCGTCGGCTCGGCCGCCGCCTCACCGCGCAGGACCTCGGCCTGGACGCCTGTGCCCCGGTCTACGCGGGCCTGGAGTTCGCCGAGACGCCGCAGGAAGCGGTGGACATCGTCGCGAGCATGTGGCGCAAGGACAACGGGCCGCAGTCCGAGCTGCGCCGGATCGCCTTCACCCCGGCCGGCCTGGTGGTGCCGAGCCGGGACTGGCTGATCGGCCGGACCGACGAGCGGGTCGCGCGTGACGGCTCCACCCTGGCGCGGCCCGACCCGGGGACGGGCGCTCCGCCGGCCGGCCCGCCCGGGTCGGCCACCGGGCCCGTCGGCCCGGCCGGCCCCGCGACGCGCGGCCAGCTGCCGGGCGGCCAGGGTGCCCAGGGCACACCGGGCACGCCGGGCACCCCGGCCGCCCGCACCGCCGCCACCTCGGCCGGTCCCGCCGGCGGACCGGCCGCCGCGCCCGCGGGCGGCCCGACGACCGGCCCCGCCGCCGGGGCGGCCGCGTTCGGGGCCCGGGTGCCCACCCAGAGCCGCCGCCCGCCGATCGCCGTCGAGCCGCCGTTCCAGGACCCGGCCCGCGAGCCGCGCCCGGCCCTGCGCGTCGGCCGGGGCGACATCGCCGCCATCCGCGCCGTCGGCGACCTCTTCCGCGCGCTGGACCACGCCTACGGCGGCGGCCACGCCCGCCAGGCGCTGGTCCGCTACCTGGAGAGCGAGGCCGAGCCGATGCTGCGCGGCCGCTACGGCGAGCAGATCGGCCGGGCCCTGTTCGGCGCGGTCGCCGACCTCACCCGGCTGGCCGGCTGGACGAGCTTCGACATCGCCGCGCACGGTCTGGCCCAGCGCTACTTCGTCCAGGCCCTGAGGCTCTCCCAGGCGGCCGGGGACCGCGCGCTCGGCGGCTACGTCCTGGTGACGATGAGCCAGCAGGCCGTGCACCTCGGCCACGGCCGGGAGGCCGTCCAGCTGGCCCGGGTGGCCCAGCAGGGCGTCGGCACGGCGGTGCCGCCGACCGTGCAGGCACTGCTGCACGCGGCCGAGGCACGTGGACACGGCCTGCTCGGCGACGTCCGCTCCTGCACCACGGCGCTGGTCCGGGCCGAGCGGGCGCTGGCGGCGGCCCGCACCGGCGACGAGCTGCCGGCCTGGGCGCGGTTCTTCGACGAGGCGCAGCTCTCGGACGAGTTCGCGCACTGCTACCGGGACCTCCAGCAGTGGCGGACGGCCGCCCAGCACGCCGAGAAGTCGCTGCGGCTGCGCTCGCCCGCCTACGCCCGGAGCCGGATCTTCTGCCGGCTGGTGCTGGCCACCGCCCGGCTCGGCATGGGCGACCTCGACGAGGCCTGCGGCATGGCGACCGACGCCCTGCGGGCGGCGGGGGAGATGCGCTCGGCCCGGTCGCTGGAGTACGTGCGCGACTTCCACCGCCGCCTCACGCCCTACCGGGGCAGCCCGGTGGCCCGGGCGTTCGAGGAGACGGCCCGTCAGGCGGGGGTGATCTGAACCGGGGGCTCCGACCCGACCGGCGGAGTCACCAGCTCTCGGCGTTCACCCGCGGCCGGTCGCCCTTCCCGGCGGCCGGCGGCCGGACGTCCCCGCGCAGCCGCTGCGCGGCCAGCGGGAACAGCAGCACGGAGAGCATGCCCGCCCCGACCAGGGCCGCCGAGGTGGAGGACGGCAGATGGCCGGCGTCCACCTCGATCGTGGTGATCACCACGACCAGCGGCAGCGCCGTCGAGCCGTAGAGGCCGAGCGCTCCCCGGTCGCGCCGTCCCAGACCGGCGGGGGCGAGCAGCGCCGCGGGCAGTCCGCGCACGGCCAGCAGCAGGAGCAGGAAGACCGGGACGAGCAGCAGCGTGCCCGGATCGCCGAGCAGCGCGTCCAGATCGAAGTTCATCCCGCTGACCACGAAGAACACCGGGACGAGGAAGCCGAAGCCGATGCCCTCCAGCTTGGCCTCGATCACCTCCTCGGCCGGCTCGGGGATGTCGGAGAGCAGCAGCCGGGAGACGATGCCGGCGGTGAACGCGCCGAGCAGCATGTCGAGTTCCAGCCAGAGGGCGGCGGCCACCATGGTCGCGAGCACCAGGATCACGGTCCGGACGGCGAACTGGCCGGAGGTGCGCAGGGTGCGGCGGATCAGCCGGGTCATCCAGGCCGGCCGCGGCCGCCGGGCGCCGCCGATCGCGACGGCGGTGATCACCGCGAAGGCGGCCAGGATGACGGCGGTGCGGCCCGCGCTGTTGCCGCTGAGCAGGACGGCGACGGCGATGATCGGCCCGAACTCGCCGACCGCGCCGGTGGCCATGACCAGCGAACCGAACGGGGTGGGCAGTTCCCCGGCGTCGCGCAGGATCGGCAGGATGGTGCCGAGCGCGGTGGTGGTCAGCACGAGCCCGGTGAAGGCGCCGTCCAGGGGCTTCGGGTTGATGACCGCGCCCACGACGAGTGCGACCGCCACGCTGATCAGCCACGCGGAACCCGCCCGGCGGAGCGGTCCGCCGCGCAGTTCGGCGAAGTCGATCTCGTAGCCGGCCAGGAACATCAGCATCGCCAGGCCGAACTGGGAGAGCGCGTCGATCAGGTCGTCCACGTGCACCCAGTTCAGGACGTCGGGGCCGATCAGCACGCCGAGCAGGATCTCGAACACGACGGTGGGGACGGCGATCCACCGCAGCAGCCGGTCGGCGATCAGCGGGGCGGCCACCGCGGCGGCGGGGACCAGGATCAGCGAGAGCGGCTGGACCTCGAAGTCGGCGCTCACCGGGCGCTCACCGGGCGGCCGACGGGGGAGCAGAGATCGTCCGATCAGCGGTCATATCGGCATATTGGCACGCGGACCGGCGCCGCCCGGGCAGCCGGGCCGCGCGCCGCCCGTCACGCGCCGCCCGTCCCGTGCTGTACGCCGAGCGCCGAGCGCCGAGCGCCGAGCGCCGCTCGCCGGGCGCCGCGCTCCACGCGCCCGCACGCCGAGCGGCGCCGGGGGGTGGCCCGCACAGGACACCCCCCGGCGCCGTCCGTCCGTCAGGCCGCCTCCGCCTCCCGTACGGCGATCGGCAGCCCGAGGTCGCGCGCCACGGCCTCGGCCGCGCGCCGCCCCGACACCAGCGCCCCCTGCACGCTGCTGGTGTCCCGGTGGTCGCCGCAGACGTAGAGCCCGGCGAGCAGCCGGACCGGCCGCCGGGTGTTGTGCGGCGGCGGCATGGCGGGCACCGCGTCCGGCAGGTGCCGCACGCTCAGGAACTGCCAGCCGCCGGTCGGTGTGCCGTACAGCTCCGCCAGCCGGGCCCGGACGGCCGGCTCCAGGGCCGCCGGTCCGCCGGCGTCGAAGGTGCGGCGGCCGAGCACGGTGGTGGCGATCAGCGCCTGTCCGGGCGGGGCGTACGAGGGATGCAGCTCGCTGAGCACCAGCGAGTGCGACACCAGGGACGGCTGCCCGCCCGGCCGGTCGCCGTCCAGCAGCAGGGCGGCCTCCCCCAGGGGGGTGCGGTCGGCCGCGTGGTAGAAGGTCGTGACGGGGTGGAAGTCCGGCAGCCGCAGACCCGGCAGCAGGTCGGCGGCGGAGCGGGGGTCGGTCGCGACGACCACGGCCTGCGCGCCGATCCGCCCGTGGGTGGCGGTCTCCACGCCGTCGGCCGTGATCGAGGTGACCCGCACTCCGGTGCGGACGGTGTCGGCGGGCAGCGCGGCGGCCAGCTGCGCCGGCACGGCCGCGATCCCGCCGGCGGGCAGACAGAGCCGGCCGCGGGCGTAACAGCGGAGCACCAGGTCGGCGACCCGGCTGCTGGTACCGAGCGCGGGGTCGCTGAGCAGGGCGCCGAGCAGGGGCCGCAGCAGTCCGTCGACGGTGCGCGGGGCGAGGCCCCGGTCGCCGAGGGCCCGGGCGGCGGTGGTCTCCGGCCGGGCCTTCAGCCGTGCGGGCGGGGTGTTGGCGAGGCGGTTGAGCCAGCTGCCGAGCCGCGCCTTGTCCAGCGGACTGCCCAGTGGTGCCCGGGCGGCGGCCTGCCGGGCGGTGGTCAGCTGCGGGTCCCCGACCCGGTACCGGCGCCCGCCGTTGTGCACGAGTACGCCCGGCGTGAGCGGGCGCGGATCGAGCCGGTCGAGGTCGAGCACGCGGCGGGGCTCGGGGAAGGCGGTGTTCAGCAGATGGCTGCCGTGGTCGAGCCGGAAGCCGTCGAGTTCGTGGGAGGCCGCTCGACCGCCGATCCGGTCCGCGGCCTCCAGGACCTGAACGGCGAGGCCGTGGGCGGTGAGTACGCGAGCGGCGGCAAGGCCTGCGAGGCCGGCTCCCACCACGACGACGTCCGGGTCGGACTGTCGGCGGGTGCGGCGAGTGAAGTCGTACGTGGGCACGGGTGGCTCCCTCCCTGGTCCCGGGATTTCGGGCCGGTGCAGGCAGCAGGGTGCTGGGACACGGTCCGACCGGTGTGATGCCCAGTCAGTACGAGCGTCAGACAAGCACACCGGCCCCGAACCCGGTGGGGAAGGGGAGTGGCCGCATCCGGTGGCCGCGCGGTCACGGACTGTACTCCTCCTCGCCCGTGTTGCCGTCCGACGGGCGCGCACGGTCACCAGGGGCGCGCAGCGCGCCCACCGTGTGCTCCCGTGCGCCCCCTTTCGGAGCCCTGCGCCGCAGTCGCCCGGACTCCGCTCCGCATATGCCCCTGGCCAGGGCGGACGTCGTAGCGCGTCTACGCGGGGGGGCCGGACGCGACCGCGCGCGTCCGGCCCCGCCCGCCCGGAGCAGTGCCTTGGAGAGCCGCCCCGGAGCCGTGCCTCGGGCCCGTACCCCGGGGAGCGGCCCGAGCCTCAGAGAGCCGCCCGCGCCGCCGAGTCGACGTCCGGGTGCGCGAAGTCGAAGCCCGCGTCCAGCAATCGGCGCGGCACCACCCGGTGGCTGCCGACCACCTCGACCGCCAGCTCGCCCAGCACCGCCTCCAGTACGGCCTTCGGCACCGGGAACGGTGTCGGCCGGCGCAGCACCCGCCCGAGCGCCGCCGTCAGCTCGGCGTTGGTCACCGGTTCGGGGGCGGTGAGGTTCACCGCCCCGTCGATTTCCTCCCGGTCGATCAGGAAGCGCAGGGCCGCGACCTCGTCGGCGAGCGAGATGAAGCTCCAGTACTGCCGGCCGTCGCCGAGCCGGCCGCCGAGGCCCAGCCGGAACAGCGGGAAGAGCCGTCCGCCCGCGCCGCCGGCGGCGGAGAGCACCAGCCCGGTGCGCGGGTGGACCACCCGGATCCCGGCCCGCTCGGCCGGGCGGGCGGCGGCCTCCCACTCCACGCAGACCTCCGCCAGGAAGTCGTCCCCGGCGGGCGAGGACTCGTCGATCACCCGGTCCCCGGTCTGCCCGTAGTAGCCGACGGCCGAGGCGCTGACGAAGACCTTCGGCGGTTCGGCCAGCCCGGCCAGGGCGGTCGCCAGGGTCTCGGTGCCCAGGACCCGGCTCTCCCGGATCTCCCGCTTGTAGGAGTCGCTCCACCGGCGGTCGCCGACGCCGGCGCCCGCCAGGTGCACGACCGCCTCGACCCCGGCCAGCCCGGCCCGGTCGATCTGGCCCAGCAGCGGGTTCCAGCCGATGGCGGTGGTGCCGTCCGGCCGGGGCCCGGTCCGTGAGCGGTGCCGGACCAGCCGCACCACCTCGTGCCCGTCCGCCAGCAGCGAGCCGACGAGTGCCGCGCCGATCAGTCCCGTGGATCCTGTGACCGCGATTCTCATGGGCCCATCCTCGCAGTCGGTCGGCGGCCCGCCGGGGAGCGGCGGCCCCGCGGGGCCGCGGGAAATGCCGTGTACGTCCCGGCCGGGGGTGATTAGCATGCGGCGCATGCGCGAAAACGATCAGCTGATCATCCGCCCCGCCCGGGCCGAGGACGAGAAGGAACTCGCCGCCCTCAACCGCTCCACCTGGAGCCCGCTGGCCGAGGTCGCCCCCCGGCCGGACGAGGACGCGGGGGTGTTCGACGAACGCCACAGCCCGGACCAGTTCCACCTCGCCCTGCTCGACGGCCGGGCGGTCGGCTACGTCCGGGTCGTCCCGCCGACGCCGCTGGCCAGCAACCGGCATGTGCGCCAGATCCAGGGCCTCGCGGTCGACGCCGCTCTGCGCGGCCGGGGCATCGGCGTCGCGCTGGTCGAGGCGGCCTGCCGGATCGCCCGGGAGCAGGGCGCCCGCCGGATCACCCTGCGGGTGCTCGGCCACAACGCCCCGGCCCGCGCCCTCTACGAGCGCTGCGGCTTCGTGGTCGAGGGTTCGCTCAAGGAGGAGTTCCTGATCGACGGCGCCTATGTCGACGACATCTGGATGGCCCGGTCCCTCGACGACGGGGCGACCGGCCGACCGGGCGGCTGAGGGACCGGGCGACCGTTCCCGCACGACCCACCCACAGCACTGACGCACCGTCAGATCGTGTGCGCGGGTGGTGCAGAGTCGTGACAGACCCGCCCTGTCTGGAGCGTCACCCGGACGGGTAGGTTACGGCCGTGAGCAACTCGACGCCTCCCGGGTGGTACCCGGTACCGGGTGCGGACGGCACGGCCGGTCATGAGCGCTGGTGGGACGGCGCGGCCTGGACCAGTGATGTGCGCCCCGTCCAGGCGGGCGGCGGCCCGATTGCCGACGCCCCGACGCAGGTCGCCTGGCAGAACCCCTCCGGGGGTTCCGCACCCGCGCCGCCGGCCTACGGTTACGGCGCGCCGCAGCAGGGGCAGCCCGGGTACGGCTACCCGGCGCAGAACCCGCCGGCCTACGGCTACCCGCCGGCCGCCTATCCGCCGCCGGAGCGGCCGAACCGGATCAGGACCGGGACGGCCATCGGCATCGTGGTCGGCGTGCTGGCCGTGGTCGGCGTGGTGGCCGCCGTGGCGCTCAACAGCGGCGGTGACGGCCCCACCGCCAAGCCGACCCCGACGGTGGCCACCGTCACCGTCACCGACACACCGAGCCCGAGCGCCACCACCCCCAGCCCGACCAGGTCCTCCCCGCCGCCGCCGACCACGCCGCCGAAGCCGAGCCCGGTGCTCAAGGACACCGTGGCGGACCCGCAGCACGCCATCACGGTGCCGGTGTTCGAGGGCTGGGAGGCGAACACCAGCGGGTCGCACTCCACCGTCTTCCTCGGCAGCGGCCAGTACACCTGCCCCGGCGGCGGCAACTGCATCCGGGGCCAGTTCTCGGTGGAGAAGGACACCATCGCGGGCACGACCGCCAGGGCGGCGGCCGAGGCGGCGATGCCGACCTACGCAGCGGCGATCTTCAGCAACATCACCGGGCACACCGACGCGGGCTCCTCCAGCACCACGGTCGCGGGCATCTCCGGCTACGCGGTGCGCTGGCACATCACCACCTCGGACGGCAGCAAGGGCTACATCCTGATGGTGGCCGTCCCCGCCAAGGGCGGCGGCTTCGTGGCCTTCGAGGGCGGGGTGGACGACGCCGCGGGCGCGCCCGACCCGTCCGTGCTGGACCAGATCCTCAAGGGCATCAAGCAGGACACCAGCGAGGCGGCGGGCTCCAACACCTGAGCCGCCGCCCGGGCGGGCCCGGCGGCCGTGAGCCCCGGCCCGCCCGGGTCCGGCCCCGGCCCGCCCGGCCTTGGCGGGGTCAGTCCCCGTACCGCTCCCAGAGCTTGGGGAAGCGTTTCGCCATGACCTCGGGGTCGTCGAAGTCGAACCCGGCCCCGAACGGCTGCGCGGGCTGGCGCCCGCCCACCTCGGGCAGCGGCAGCGCGGTCAACTGCTCGTACGCCTCGTCGGCCGCGTAGCCGAGGTCCTCGGCCTCGCCGTCCTCCTCCTCGTCGAAGCCGGGCAGCAGGTCGGCCAGGTCGTCCGGCTCGTGCAGCCCGCCCTCGAAGACGTCCCGGCCCTGGCCGATCAGCCAGCACCGGAAGTAGTCGAAGGAGTCCTCGGAGGCCCCGCCCAGCAGCAGGTAGGCCGCGCCCCAGAGGTCGTGGCGGTAGGCGCGCTGGAACCGGGCCTCGAAGAGCCGGGCGAAGTCGATGACGTCGTCCGGGGTCAGCTCGACGAGCCGCTCCACCAGACGGTCCGCCTGCTCGTCCGGGTCGCCCTCGGCGTCCTCCCGGGTGTCGTCGATGATCTGCCAGAAGTCGGTCTCGTCCATCACCGCTCCAGCATCCCTGTTCGGCCGCACGCGCGCATGCGAAGAGCGGGTGAATCGCCCGGAACGGCACGAAAAACCCGGAACGGCGACAAGACGCCCGCCGTCCGCGGCCGTCCACCGCCACCCCGCCCCGTCCACCGACGCCCCGCCCCGGACGCGCGGAACCCCGCGCCGTCCGGGGACGACGCGGGGTTCCGGTGCTGCCGGAGGGGGAACCCTCGGGCGGAGCCTTACAGGCCGAGCTCGACCTCGAACTCGCCGGCCTCCAGGATCTCCTTGACCGCCACCAGGTAGCGGGCGGCGTCGGCGCCGTCCACCAGGCGGTGGTCGTAGGAGAGCGACAGGTAGGTCATGTCACGGATGCCGATGGCGGTGCCGCCGTCGGCCTCGATGACGACCGGGCGCTTGACCGTCGCGCCGATGCCCAGGATGGCGGCCTGGTTCGGCGGCACGATGACGGTGTCGAACAGCGCGCCGCGCGAGCCGGTGTTGCTGATGGTGAAGGTGGCGCCGGACAGCTCGTCCGGGGTGATCTTGCTGTCGCGCACCTTGCCGGCCAGCTCGGCGGTCTTCTTCGAGATGCCGGCGATGTTGAGGTCGCCCGCACCCTTGATGACCGGGGTCATCAGACCCTTCTCCGAGTCCACCGCGATACCGATGTTCTCGGTGTCGAAGTAGGTGATGGTGCCCTCGGCGTCGTTGATCCGGGCGTTGACGACCGCGTGGGCCTTCAGCGCCTGGGCGGCGGCCTTGACGAAGAACGGCATCGGGGACAGCTTCACGCCCTCGCGGGCGAGGAAGGAGTCCTTGGCCTTGGCGCGCAGCGACATGATCCGGGTGACGTCCACCTCGACCACGCTGGTGAGCTGCGCCTGCTCGTGCAGGGCCTTCATCATGTTGTCGCCGATGACCTTGCGCATGCGGGTCATCTTGACCGTCTGGCCGCGCAGGGCCGACGGGGCGGCAGCGGCCTTCGGCGCGGCGGCGGCCGCGACCGGGGCAGCGGCGACCGGGGCCGGCGCGGCCTTGGCGGCCTCGGCGGCGGCCAGGACGTCCTGCTTGCGGATGCGGCCGCCGACACCGGTACCGGTGACAGCGGTCAGCGCGACGCCGTGCTCGGCGGCGAGCTTGCGCACCAGCGGGGTGACGTAGGCGTCACCGGCGTCGGCCACCGGGGCGGCCGGAGCCGGAGCGGCGACCGGCGCGGCCGGGGCGGCAACGGGGGCCGGGGCAGCGACCGGAGCCGGAGCGGCCGGAGCGGCCACCGGAGCAGCAACGGGGGCCGGAGCAGCCGGGGCGGCCGGAGCCGGAGCGGCGACCGGGGCAACCGGGGCCGGGGCGGCAACGGGGGCCGGGGCAGCGACCGGAGCCGGAGCGGCCGGAGCGGCCACCGGAGCCGGAGCGGCGGCGACGGCGCCCGCGGCACCGATCAGCGCGAGCTGGGCGCCGACCTCGGCGGTCTCGTCCTCGCCGACCAGGATCTTCACCAGGGTGCCGGCGACCGGCGACGGGATCTCGGTGTCGACCTTGTCGGTGGAGACCTCGAGCAGCGGCTCGTCGACCTCGACCGTGTCACCCTCGGCCTTCAGCCAGCGGGTGACGGTGCCCTCGGAGACCGACTCGCCCAGGGCCGGCAGCAGCACCGGGGTGGCGTCGGCGGCCGGGGCCGCCGGAGCGGCGGCGACCGGGGCGGCCGGCGCGGCCGGAGCCTCGGCGACCGGGGCCGGAGCGGCGACCGGGGCCTCCGCGACCGGGGCCGGGGCAGCGGCGGCCGGAGCCGCGGCGGCGACCGGCGCGCCCGAGCCGTCGTCGATGATCGCCAGCTCGGCGCCGACCTCGACGGTCTCGTCCTCGCCGACCTTGATCGAGGCCAGAATGCCGGAGGCCGGGGCCGGGATCTCGGTGTCGACCTTGTCGGTGGAGACCTCGAGCAGCGGCTCGTCGACCTCCACGCGCTCACCCTCGGCCTTCAGCCAACGGGTGACGGTGCCCTCGGAAACGCTCTCGCCCAGCGCGGGCAGTGTTACTGAGACCGCCATGGTTTCAGCGACTCCTATTCAAGTCTTGCGAACTGGAAGATGGGGGGTGTGGGGGCGCGATCAGTCGTGCGCGTGCAGCGGCTTGCCGGCCAGCGCCAGGTGCGCCTCGCCCAGGGCCTCGGACTGGGTCGGGTGCGCGTGGATGAGCTGCGCGACCTCGGCCGGGAGAGCCTCCCAGTTGTAGATCAGCTGGGCCTCTCCGACCTGCTCGCCCATGCGGGCGCCGACCATGTGGACGCCGACCACGGCGCCGTCCTTGACCTGGACGAGCTTGATCTCGCCGGCGGTCTTCAGGATCTTGCTCTTGCCGTTGCCGGCCAGGTTGTACTTGACGGTGACGACCTTGTCCTTGCCGTACAGCTCGACGGCCTTGGCCTCGGAGATGCCGACGGAGGCCACCTCGGGGTTGGAGTAGGTCACGCGCGGGACGCCGTCGTAGTCGATCGGCACCGGCTTGAGGCCGGCCAGGCGCTCGGCGACGAGGATGCCCTCGGCGAAGCCGACGTGGGCCAGCTGCAGGGTCGGGGCCAGGTCGCCGACGGCCGAGATGGTCGGCACGTTGGTGCGCATGTACTCGTCGACGAGGACGTAGCCGCGGTCCATCGCGACACCGTTCTCCTCGTAGCCGAGGCCGGCCGAGACCGGGCCGCGGCCGATGGCGACGAGCAGCAGGTCGGCGTCGATCTGCTTGCCGTTCTCGGTGGAGACGCGCACACCGGTCTCGGTGTACTCGACGCCGGAGAAGCGGGCCTTGAGCTCGAACTTGATGCCACGCTTGCGGAAGGCGCGCTCCAGCAGCTTGGAGGAGTTCTCGTCCTCCAGCGGGACCAGGTGCGGCAGGGCCTCGACGATGGTGACGTCGACGCCGAACGACTTCCAGACGGAGGCGAACTCGACACCGATCACGCCGCCGCCGAGGATGACGGCCGACTGCGGGATGCGGTCGAGCTTGAGGGCGTGGTCCGAGGAGATGACGCGGTTGCCGTCGATCTCCAGGCCCGGGATCGAGCGCGGCACGGAGCCGGTGGCCAGGAGGATGTGGCGGCCCTCGATGCGCTGGCCGTTGACGTCCACCGAGGTCTGCGAGGAGAGCTTGCCCTCGCCCTGGATGAAGGTCACCTTGCGGGACGCCACCAGGCCCTGGAGGCCCTTGTACAGGCCGGCGACGACGTCGTCCTTGTACTTGTGGACGCCGTTGATGTCGATGCCCTGGAAGGTGGCCAGCACGCCGAACTCGGCGGCCTCCTTCGTCTCGTCGGCGATCTCGGCCGCGTGCAGCAGCGCCTTGGTCGGGATGCAGCCGCGGTGCAGGCAGGTGCCGCCGAGCTCACCCTTCTCGACCAGGGCGACGCTCAGGCCCAGCTGGGCGCCGCGGAGCGCCGCGGCGTAACCGCCGCTTCCGCCTCCGAGAATGACTACGTCGAAAACGGTGCTGGCGTCGTTCGCCACGTCACGTCCTCCATGCAATGGGATGTGGATCGCCGGGCCGGTCGCGGTCCGGTGGGTCGGAAGCCCTTGTGGGGCGCCCAGTCGTGCCGGAAATACATCTTCGCACTTGTTCGCAGCGGCTGATGTCCGGGTCCGCCCCAGGGGTGTCCCGAAGGGCGGTCGCAGGGGTGGGAATACCCCGGACGGAGGGGCATCGTTGCAGCTCAAGGCGGGGTTGACAGGGGGCGGCAGGGGGTTTCTCGAGGCCCTCGCGGCCGACGGTTCCGCACTGTGGAACAAAGTTTCGCCCGCAGCGAACACGGGTGCGGCGCGCGCCCGCTTCCCCTACTCGCAGGTAACTCGCCGTGGAAGCCGGACGGGGTCCGGCGCGTGCGCGCCGGACCCCGTCCTCGGTCGTACCCGTCCGTCAGCCCTTGCCGCCGGCGGCCTTCTGCTCGGCGAAGCGGACCAGGGTGCGGACCGCCGTCGCGGTGCCGCCCTTCGGGGTGTAGCCGAACGGCGCGGCCTCGTGGAACGCCGGGCCGGCGATGTCCAGGTGCGCCCAGTCGATGCCCTCGGCCACGAACTCCTTCAGGAACAGGCCGGCCACCAGGCCGCCGCCCATCCGGTCGCCCATGTTGGCCAGGTCGGCGATGGTCGACTCGGTCATGCCCTTGCGCAGCTCGGCCGGCAGCGGCATCGGCCAGGACGGCTCGCCCACCTCGCCGGCGGCCGCGTGCAGGGTCGCGCGCAGCTCGTCGTTGTTGGCCATCACACCGAAGGTGCGGTTGCCCAGGGCCAGGATCATCGCCCCGGTCAGGGTCGCCACGTCGACGATGACGTCCGGGTTCTCCTCGCCGGCCCGCACGATGGCGTCGGCCAGCACCAGACGGCCCTCGGCGTCGGTGTTCAGCACCTCGACGGTCTTGCCGCCGTACATCCGCAGCACGTCGCCCGGGCGGGTGGCCGTGCCGGACGGCATGTTCTCGGCCAGCGCCAGCCACGCGGTGACGTTGACCTGGAGGCCGAGGCGCTTGGCGGCGACGACGGCGGCGAACACCGCGGCGGCACCGGCCATGTCGCACTTCATGGTCTCGTTGTGGCCGGCCGGCTTCAGCGAGATGCCGCCCGAGTCGTAGGTGATGCCCTTGCCGACGAACGCCAGGGTGGCCTTCGCCTTCGGGTGGGTGTAGGCCACCTTCACCAGCCGCGGCGGGTTGGCCGAGCCGTTGCCGACGCCCAGCAGGCCGCCGAAGCCGCCCTTGAGCAGGGCCTTCTCGTCCAGCACCTCGACCTTGAGGCCGTGCTCCTTGCCGGCCGCCTGGGCGATCGCGGCGAAGGACTTCGGGGTCAGGTCGTTCGGCGCGGTGTTGACCAGGTCGCGGGCGCGGTTCATCTCCTCGCCGACGGCCAGGGCGCGCTCGACGGCCGCCTTGGCGTCCTTGCTGCCCTTGCGGGTCGAGAGCACCAGCAGCTCGCCGACCGGCTCCTTGCTGCCGTTGCCGTTCTGCTTGTAGGTGCCGAACGCGTAGGTGCCGAGCAGGGCGCCCAGCGCGACCGCCTCGACCTCCTCGGCGGACTCGGCCGGCAGGGCCAGCGCGACCTTCTTGCTGCCGGCCAGCGTGCGGGCGGCGACACCGGCGGCGCGGCGCAGGGCCTCCAGCCCGTACCCGCCCTCGACGGCGTCGCCGAGGCCGACCGCGAGCACGAGCGCGGCCTTCAGACCGGCCGGGGCGGGCACCTTGACGGCGTCGCCCTCGGCGCCGGTCGCGCCCAGGGTGGCGAGAACCTCGGCCAGCTTGCCCTCGAACGCCTCGGCCACGGCCTCGCCGCCCGGGGCGAGCACGATGCCCTTGGAGCCCTTCGCCACGCCGATCACCAGGGCGTCCGCGCGCAGCGAGGCGGCGGCGGAGGTGCTCACAGACAATGCAGTCACGTAATGCGTCCTGTTCTTTCGCGGTCCACGACCGGTCGCGGCGCGAGTGCCGCACCGGCGCAGCCCGGAACCGCCGGCCAGGCCGACCGGCCGGCGGTGTCGGACCCGGGGCCCCTGGCTGCGCGCGCCCACCGTCGCGGCGGTCGCGCACACCAGAGGCCCCGGCGCCGCGACGGGCGCCGGACGGGCAGGACCTGCGACGGTGCAGGGCTGCGGTGCTCCCCGCATGGTAGTCCGCATGGTGGGATCACGCGCCGCCCGGTCTACCGCCTTTCGGTGCCGGGGCTTTGGGGCCCTCAGCGGGGCAGCAGTGCCAGGGCCAGCAGCGCACCCGTCGCGGCGGTCTCCACGGTCGCGCCGAGCACGTCCCCGGTGATCCCGCCGAACCGCCGCACGCACCGCAGCAGCAGCGGCCGGGCGGCGCCGGTGCCGATCCCAACGGCCAGTGGCAGCAGGAGGACTGACCATCCGTCGAGCAGGCCGACGAGTCCGAGCAGGGCCGCCGCGGCCCCGGTCGAGGCGAGCGCCGCACCCGGCGTCACGGTGCTCGCCACCATCGCGCCGAGCCCGCCCGGCCGGGCCGCCGGCACCGTGCGCAGACAGCCCCAGGCGAGCGCGCAGCGCCCGGCCACCGCCGCCGCGAGCACCGCGAGCGCGCCCCGCAGCGGGGAACGGTCGAACTGCCCGGCCAGCGCGGCCACCTGCGCGAGCAGTACGAGGACGAGGGTGAGCACACCGAACGGGCCGATGTCCGACTGCTTCATGATCCGCAGCGCGTCCTCGGCGGGCTTGCCGCTGCCCAGGCCGTCCGCGACGTCGGCCAGGCCGTCCAGATGGAGTCCCCGGGTGAGCACCGCGAGCACGGCGACCGCCGCGACCGCCCCGAGCGGCCCGCCCGCGCGCCAGGCGACCAGCGCCCCCGCCGTCCCGGCGAGTGCCCCGAGCACCACCCCGACCAGCGGCGCGGCCACCATCGCCCGCCCCCCGGACGCCCGGTCCCACCGGTCGACCCGCACCGGCAGCACCGACAGGGTCCCGAACGCGAACCGCAGCCCGTCCCGCACCGTCAACCACCCACTCCCGTCCGGCACCCGGCCGGGTGCCGGAAGCGCGCGTGCCAGGGGCCCGGGACCCGTCGGTGAGCGACGGATCCCGGGCCCCTGCAGTCCCTACAGCTTGCCCAGCAGCTCCGCCGCCGTCGGCAGCCGGGCCGGCTCCTTCGGCGCCGCCGGCACGTACGCCGTCGGCGGCTCGTCGGCCAGCGTGTCCGCCGCGGCCTGGAGCAGCGGCAGCGCCATCAGCGCGCCGACGCCCTCGCCCATGGTGATCCCCTGCTCCTGCAGCGGCGTCAGGGTCAGCCGGTCGTACGCCTTCGCCTGGGCGGGCTCGCCACTGGTCTGTCCGGCCCGCCACCACTCCGGCGCCCGGAACGCGATCCGCTGCGCGACCAGCGCGCAGGCCGCCGAGACGACCCCGTCCAGCACCACCGGCAGCTTCCGCACCGCGGCCTGCAGCAGGAAGCCGGTGATCGCCGCGAAGTCCGCGCCGCCGGTGGCCCCGAGCAGCGCCAACTGGTCACCCAGCACCGGCCGGGCCCGCCGCAGCGAGTCGCGCACGGTCGCGCACTTGACCATCCACACCCGGTCGTCGATGCCCGAGCCGCGCCCGGTGACCGCCGCCGCATCCGTTCCGCAGAGCGCGCCGACCAGGACCGCCGCCACCGTGGTCGAGCCGACCCCGAGGTCGCCCAGCACCACCAGGTCGGTTCCGGCGTCGGCCTCCTCGTCGGCGACGGCCATCCCGGCCCGGAACGCCCTGGCGGTCTCCTCGGGGCTCAGCGCGTCCTCGACGTCGATCCGCCCGGAGCCGCGCCGCACCCGGTGCGCCGTCACCTCGTCGGGGAAGTCCGCGGCCTCGGCGTCGACCGCGACGTCCACCACCCGCACCTCGGCGCCGAAGCGCCGGGCGAGCAGTGCGACCGGCGCGGTGCCGTCGAGCACGGCCCGCACGCGCGCGGCCGTGCCGCCCCCGGCGGGCAGCCGGGAGACCCCGACCCGGGCCACCCCGTGGTCGGCGGCGAACAGCACCACCTTGGGCGCCGACAGCGGCCGCACGGGGGAGCGCCCCTGCACGGAGGACAGCCAGGCGCCCAGCTCCTCCAGCTTGCCGAGGCCGCCCAGCGGCCGGTCCAGCTCCTGCCACCGCTCCTCGGCGGCGCGCCTGGCGCTCTCGTCGGGGCGCTCGACGAGCGAGGAGAACGTATCGAGATCCACGGTCGTGTCCATCGTCCGGAAGGCTACACGCCGCGCCTCCTCAGCAGACGGGCGGCTTGACGGTGAGAACCTGCCCCGCCACCACCAGCAGCACACGCTCGGAGGCGTCGGCCACCGCCATGTTGAGCCGGCCCAGGGTGTCGCGGAACCGGCGGCCGGCCGGGGTGGCCGGGACGACGCCCATGCCGACCTCGTTGCTGACCGCCACGACCTGCCGCCGGGTCCCCGCCCAGGCGGCCGCCAGCGCCGCGCAGCGCCGTTGCACCTCGGCCTCGCCGCCGTCCGCCCAGACCGCGTCGTCCCAGGCACCGCACTCGTCCATCACCGAGGTGAGCCACAGGGCCAGGCAGTCGATCAGCACCGGCGCCGGGTCGGCGGTGTCGGCCAGGACGGCCTCCAGCCCGCAGGTCTCGGCGGTGCGCCAGCTCGCCGGGCGCCGGTCCCGGTGCAGGGCGACCCGCTGCGCCCACTCCGCGTCGCCGTCCCGGGTGCCGCCGGTGGCCACGTACAGCACGTCGTCGTACCGGGCCAGCAGCTGTTCGGCCCGGGTCGACTTGCCGGACCGCGCGCCGCCGAGGAGCAGGGTGCGGGGGAGCGGTGCGTCAGGTGTCATGCGCCCATCCTCGCCCACGGCGCATACCGAAGATCCGGCCGGGCAACCTGAGGGCTTAGGGTGCGCAGCACAGCGCATCGCTGGTCGTCGGCGGGAGGAGCCGGGCATGGTCTGGACGTGGCGGTACGAGAAGGCGGACGGCACCGTGGTGGCCCCTGGCAGCGGGCAGGCGGAGGAGTTCGCCGGCCAGGGGGACGCGGAGACCTGGATCGGGGAGAACTGGAAGCAGTTGGCCGAGGACGGCGTGGACCGCGCCGTCCTGCTGGACGACGACCGCGAGATCTACACGATGAGCCTGCACGAGGGCTGATCCGGCCCGGACGGGGGCCGCTCGCCGGTGCGCGGGCGGCCTTCCTTCCCCCGATCTGTCCGCCGGGGCTACTTCATCCCGACGACGTGCAGCAGCGCGGCGACCTGCCGGTAGGGGTCGGTGCGGCCGGCCCGCTCCTCGGCCTCCAGCAGCTGGGCGAGCTGCCGGCCGTCCACGGGCGGCGCGTCGTCGGGGGTGCTCTCGGTGAGGACCCGGACGCCGTACCAGTGCCGCAGCGGCACGGACACCTCGGAGAGGGTGACGGCGAGGTCGCCGATCCGGTCGGCGCGGGCCGCCAGACCGAGCCGGTTGTAGTAGCGGTCGCTCTCGAAGGCCTCCAGCGCGGCGCGCCAGTCGCCGGCGGCGGCGGGCCGCAGGGCGAGCGCGTCGCGGTTGCGGACCACCAGTGAGAGCAGCCCGCCCGGGGCGAGCAGCCGGGCCAGCGAGGCGATCATCGGATCGGGGTCCGGCAGGTACATCAGCACGCCGTGGCAGAGCACGACGTCGAAGCTGCGCGCCCCGAACCAGCGCCCGCACTGGTGCCCGTCGCCGATCAGCAGCTGGACCCGCTCGCGTACCGGGTCGGGCTCCTCGGCCAGCGTCTCCTGGGCGGCGCCGAGCGCGGCCGGGTCGGAGTCGATGCCGGTGACGTAGTGGCCGGCCCGGGCCAGCCGCAGGGCCTGGGTGCCCTGGCCGCAGCCGATGTCGAGCACGCGCTGGGCGGTGCGTCCGGTGAGCTGCTCGGCGAGCTGCCGGGCGACCATCTCCTGCCGGACGAGGTTGCGCAGGGTGCCGGAGCGCCCCGGCGCGGGGCCGGTGCCGCCGGCGTAGGAGCCGCTGCGCGAGGGCAGCCGCCGCTCGTGGCCGTGCCGCTCGTACCCGTCGCGCTCCTGCGCGAACCGGTCGTGGCCGCCGCCCCCCTGGCCGGGGAGCGCGTAGAGGCCGGGCCCGTCCCACAGGGGAGGGGCCCAGCCGGAGTCCACCGGTTCGGCGGTCAGGGCTTCTCCCCGCGCCGCACCTGCGGCTTGGGCAGTCGCAGCCGGCGCATCTGCAGGATGCGCATCAGGCCGTACGCGACCGCGCCGCGGGTGTTCTGCCCGGCGAAGCGCTCGGCGAGCTGCTTGCGCAGGCCGAAGCCGAGCCGGACGAAGTCCAGGATCACCAGGACGAAGAAGAGCAGGAAGAGCACCGTGGAGAGCAGCTGGAGGGCCGGCACCTTGACGATGCTGAGCACCAGGATCAGCACGGCGGCGGGCAGGAAGAACTCGGCGAGCGACCAGCGGGCGTCCACGTAGTCGCGGGTGAACTTCCGCACCGGGCCCTTGTCACGGGCCGGCAGGTGGCGCTCGTCGCCGTCCATCAGCGCCTGGCGCTGCTTCTCGCGCTCGGAACGCATCCGCTCGCGGGCCTGGCGGGAGGCCTCCTTGCGGTCCTTGGGCACGGTGACCCTGGTCCGTCGGTTGGTCTCGGCCTCGCTGCGCTTGGGCGTGGGACGCCCCTTCTTCGCCTGCGGGTCGCGGGTCTGCGTCTTGCCGTCCTGCTTCTCCAGCACGGTGGCGGAGGCGGCGGCATCATCTGAACGGCGTCGGAACACACCACCAGCCTACGGGGTGCGGCGGCGCTTCTTCCGGTCCCCCGGGAACCGAACGCGTATCGATCGCGTCCCGGACCGGCCGCGACGGGTCCCGGGGGGACCCGGGTCGGGGTCCCGTACCCGTCCAGGGGGGAGTCCCGTAGGGGATCACTCCGCTGACCGGCGGGTGGAATGAGGGCGGGATCCACCCCGCGGATGAGGCTTCCCGGGACCGACCTGTAGCAGGCTTGTTGCAGGCAGGTGCACTGCGGCGACGGGCTCGCTGCACATACACTCGTCGTGTCTGGTAAGAGACTGATACCGCAGGCCGGAGAAGGGGGCACCCGAGGCCCATGAGCGACGGAATCATGAAGCGTATGGGGCTGATCTTCCGCTCCAAGGCGAACAAGGCCTTGGACCGGGCGGAGGATCCGCGTGAGACGCTCGATTATTCGTACCAGAAGCAGCTCGAGCTGCTGCAGAAGGTGCGTCGTGGCGTCGCGGACGTGGCCACCTCGCGCAAGCGTCTGGAGCTCCAGCTGACCCAGCTGCAGCAGCAGTCGGCGAAGTACGAGGACCAGGGCCGCAAGGCGCTCTCGCTCGGCCGGGAGGACCTCGCCCGCGAGGCCCTCACCCGCAAGGCGAACATGCAGTCCCAGATCAACGACCTGGAGGTGCAGTACCAGCAGCTCCAGGCCGAGGAGGAGAAGCTCACGCTCGCCTCCCAGCGGCTGCAGGCCAAGGTCGACGCCTTCCGCACCAAGAAGGAGACCATCAAGGCCACCTACACCGCGGCCCAGGCGCAGACCCGGATCGCCGAGTCCTTCTCCGGCATCTCGGAGGAGATGGGCGACGTCGGTCTGGCGATCCAGCGGGCCGAGGACAAGACCGCGCAGATGCAGGCCCGGGCCGGTGCGATCGACGAGCTGCTGGCCTCCGGCGCGCTCGACGACGCCAGCGGTCTCGGCCGCAAGGACGACATCGAGGCCGAGCTGGAGCGGGTGGCCGGCGGTTCCGACGTCGAGCTGGAGCTGGCCCGGATGAAGGCCGAGCTGACCGGGGGCTCCCCGGCCGGCCCGCAGGCGATCGAGCAGGGCCGGCAGCAGGACGCCGCGCCGCAGCAGCAGGACGGCCCGCGGATCAACTACAACAAGTAGTCGGAGCGGCAACCGACCTGAGCTCCGCCCCGGAGCACCTCCGGGGACATCCCCAGGAACAGGGAGACGCACGGCATGATCATGCGGGTCATGGGTGAGGGGCAGTTCCAGGTGGGCGAGACCCATCTGAACCGGCTCAACGAGCTCGACGAGGAGCTTCTCACCGCACTGGAGTCGGGGGACGAGGAACAGTTCCGCCGGGCGCTCGTCGAGCTGCTCGGCGCCGTGCGGGAGTTCGGCACCCCGTTGGCGGACGATTCGCTGGAGCCGTCCGACCTGATCCTGCCGGACGCCGAGGCCACCATCGAGGACGTCCGCGAGTTGCTGCGGGCGGAGGGTGACGGCCTCATCCCGGGCATTCCCGAGTAGCCGCCGTCTCGCGCCAGACACAAGGGCGGGCCCCCTCCGTGCGGAGGGGGCCCGCCCTTCGTCGCTGCCCGGACCGGCGGCGGACCGCCTGCGGACCGGGCGAATCGTTACGGCAGGGCCAGCATCCGGTCCAGCGCCGCCTTGGCGTACTTCTCGGTCTCCGGGTCGACCTTGATCACGTTCGGCACCCGGCCCTCGACCAGCGACTCCAGCGCCCACACCAGGTGCGGGAGGTCGATCCGGTTCATGGTGGAGCAGAAGCAGACCGCCCGGTCGAGGAAGACGACCTCCTTGTCCGGGTGCGCCTTGGCGAGCCGGCGGACGAGGTTGAGCTCGGTGCCGATGGCCCACTTGGAGCCGGGTTCGGCGGCGTCCAGCGCCTTGATGATGTACTCGGTCGAGCCGACCATGTCGGCGGCCGCGACGACCTCGTGCCGGCACTCCGGGTGCACCAGGACGTTGACGCCGGGGACCCGCTCGCGCACGTCGTTCACCGAGTCCAGGGTGAACCGGCCGTGCACCGAGCAGTGGCCGCGCCAGAGGATCATCTTCGCGTCCCGCAGCTGCTCGACGGTCAGGCCGCCGTTCGGCTTGTGCGGGTTGTAGACGACGCAGTCGTCCAGCGAGAAGCCCATGTCCCGCACCGCGGTGTTGCGGCCCAGGTGCTGGTCGGGCAGGAACAGGACCTTCTGGCCCTGCTCGTACGCCCACTCCAGCGCCCGCCGGGCGTTGGAGGAGGTGCAGATGGTGCCGCCGTGCCGGCCGGTGAAGGCCTTGATGTCGGCGGAGGAGTTCATGTACGAGACCGGGACGGTCACATCGGCTATGCCGGCGTCGGTCAGCACGTCCCAGCACTCGGCGACCTGCTCGGCGGTGGCCATGTCGGCCATCGAACAGCCC
Source organism: Streptomyces sp. XY431 (assembly GCF_001279805.1). Lineage (NCBI taxonomy): Bacteria > Bacillati > Actinomycetota > Actinomycetes > Kitasatosporales > Streptomycetaceae > Streptomyces > Streptomyces sp. XY431. Next base: position 115,704 of record NZ_LGDO01000230.1, on the reverse strand, counting down.
GCGGCGAGGTCCGGCAGGACGACCTGCTGGGCGTCGCCGGTGAGGATGTCGGCCGACTCGGCCATGAAGTGCACGCCGCAGAAGACGATGAACTCGGCCTCCGGGCGGGCCGCGGCGTCCCGGGCGAGCTTGAAGGAGTCGCCGGTGACGTCGGCGAACTCGATCACCTCGTCGCGCTGGTAGTGGTGGCCCAGGATGAAGACGCGCTCGCCGAGTGCGGCCTTGGCCGCGCGGGCGCGCTCGACGAGGTCCGGGTCGGAGGCCGGGGGGAGGTCGCCGGGGCACTCGACGCCGCGCTCGCTGTTCGGGTCGGCCTGGCGGCCGAGCAGCAGCAGAGCGAGCGGCGTCGGGGTGGGGTCGACGCCGTAGGTCTCGGTGATGGTGGTGGTCACGGGCGGGTGCCCTTCTGTGCGGCCGATCAAGCGGTGCAGCCTTTTCGTCTAACTGACGCAATCTATGATAACCGGTTAGCGTCAGAGTGACGATGGCCATCCTGTCGATGTGACGAGAACCGCTCGCCGGTTCGGAGCCTTCCCGGGCCCGTCCGGCGTGGCCGGAACCGGATCCTGGTCCGGCCGGGTTTCGCTGGTGGCATGAAGGCAATCGCGATCCACCGCTACGGCGGCCCCGAAGTGGTCGAGTACACCGACCTGCCCGACCCGAAGGTCGGCCCGGACTCGGTACTGGTGCAGGTCAGGGCGGCCGGGGTGAACCCGGTCGACTGGAAGGTGCGGGAGGGGCTGCTGGACGGCCTGCTCGACGCGCACTTCCCGCTGGTGATGGGCTGGGACGCGGCGGGCGTGGTCCGGGCCGTCGGCGGCGGTGTCACCGAGTTCGCGCCCGGCGACGAGGTCTACGGCTATGTGCGCAAGGACGCGGTCGAGCACGGCACCTATGCCGAGCTGGTGGCCGCGCCGGTCCGCACCCTGGCCCGCAAGCCGGCCGCGCTGGACTGGGCGCAGGCCGGCGGACTGCCGCTGGCCGGGCTCACCGCCCTCCAGTCGCTGCGGGCGGTGGGCACGGGCCCCGGCGACACCGTCCTGGTGCACGCCGCCGCCGGCGGGGTCGGCCACCTGGCCGTCCAGATCGCCCGCGCCCTGGGGGCCCGGGTGATCGGCACCGCCGGTGAGCGCAACCACGCCTATCTGCGCGAGCTCGGCGCCGAGCCGGTCCGGTACGGCGAGGGGCTGGCGGAGCGGGTCAGGGAGCTGGCCCCGGCGGGGGTGGACGCCGCCCTGGACCTGGTCGGCGGCGACGCCGTCGAGGTCTCGGCCGGACTGGTCGCCGACCCGGCGCGGATCGCCTCCGTCGCCGACTTCGGGGTCAAGGCCCGCGGCGGCCGGTACGTCTGGGTCCGCCCGGACGCGGCCGGGCTGGCCGAGCTGGCCGCGCTCGCCGACGCGGGGCGGCTGACCGTGACCGTCGCCTCCACCTTCCCGCTCGCCCAGGCCGCCTCCGCCCAGGCGCTGAGTGCCGAGGGCCGCACCCGGGGCAAGATCGTCCTGCTCAACGACTGAGCGCCGACCGATCACCGACCGGTCACCGGCCGGGCGCCGCCGCCCGGCCGACGGACGGACGTCCTCCCGTTGTCATCCGTCAGCGGTGAACTCGCTCCTGACATCCGCCAGAATGGAGCCGAACCGTTTCGGCGGGCCGCCGCCGCCGTCCCCCGGCGGGCGCCGCCCCGCCCCGATCCCGACGCCGCACGACCCGTGGAGCCCCGCACCGATGAGCAGCAGCCGAGAGAACGAGACGGTCGGGGCCTCCCTGGACGAGACCGACCGCCTCCTGCTCGCCCGGCTGGCCGGGGACGGTCGCGCCTCGTACGCCGAGATCGGGCTCCAGGTGAACCTCTCCGCCACCGCCGTCCGCCGCCGGATCGACCGGCTGCGGGCGCGCGGGGTGGTCCGCGGTTTCACCGTGGTGCTCGACCCCTCGGTGCTCGGCTGGCAGACCGAGGCCTTCGTCGAGGTCTACTGCCGCGAACGGACCGCCCCCGAGGAGATCCTCGCCAGCCTGCGGCAGTTCCCCGAGGTGATCGCCGCCTGGACGGTCACCGGCGATCCGGACGCGCTGGTCCACCTGCGGGCCGCCGACATGCGCCACCTGGAGGCGGTCATCGAGCGGATCCGCCGCGAGCCCGGCGTCCAGCGCAGCCGCTCCTCCGTGGTCCTCTCCCAGCTGATCGGTTAGCCGGAGGAACCGCCCCGTTCGGCCCAGTTCGACCCCCGCGCAGGAATCCTGCGCGAGGCCCGCCGAAGACGCCCGAAAGCTGCCCGACCGGCCGCGTTCCGACGCGCGGGGAAGGCCCGGGGCTGCCTACGCTGATCATGTCCGGCCGTGCGGTGCCAACCCCCCCGTTCCACCGGACCCTCCCCGACCCCCACAGCCGAGAGGGACACCCGTGTCCGCAGCCCCCGACCGCATGCACCGGCCCGACAGCGACCTGGTCGACCTGGTTTTCGACTACATGCGCGAGCGGCTGCAGTACGACCCGGTCCCGCTCGACCACCCCGGTGACGGCGAGCACCTGCGCACCCAGCTGGCCGGCCTGCTCAACCAGGACGGCAACAACCCGGCCGACGTGCTCAAGCTCTACGACCACGAGCTCTCCCGTGCGGTGATCTCCGCCGACAGCCCGCGCTACCTGTCCTTCATCCCGTGCGCCCCCACCAAGGCCGCGCTGCTCTTCGACATGGTGGTCTCCTGCGCCTCGCTCCAGGGCATCTCCTGGCTGGAGGCGGCCGGCGCGATCGCCGCCGAGAACCAGGTGCTGCGCCTGATAGCCGACCGCGCGGGCATGCCGGCCTCGGCCGGCGGCACCTTCGTCTCCGGCGGCTCGGCCGGCAACCTCTCCGCCCTGGTCGTCGCCCGGGACACGGCCCGCCGCCGACTCGGCGTCGGTCCGGAGGCCCGGCTGCGGATCGCCGTCGCCGACCAGGTGCACTCCTCGGTCAAGAACACCTTCAACATCATCGGCGTCGAGGCGTTCAAGGTCCCGACCGTCGACCGCCGGTTCACCGGCGAGGCGCTGCGCGCCGCCCTGGCCGCCGACCCGAACCCGGAGACGGTGATCGCCGTCGTCGGCACCGGCGGCACCACCAACGAGGGCATCGTCGACGACCTCCAGGGCCTGTCCGAGGTCGCCCGCGAGCGCGGGCTGTGGTTCCACGTGGACGGCGCCTACGGCGGCGCGGGCCTGTTCGCCCCCTCCGTCCGGGAGCGCTACAACGGCATCGAGCACGCCGACTCCTTCGTCGTCGACCCGCACAAGTGGCTGTTCGCGCCGTTCGACTGCGCCGCGCTGATCTACCGCAACCCGCAGCTGGCCCGCGCCGTGCACACCCAGGACGCCTCCTACCTGGACGTGCTGCACACCGAGGGCGACGAGTGGAACCCCACCGACTACGCCTACCACCTGACCCGGCGCGCCCGCGGCCTGCCGCTGTGGTTCTCGCTCGCCGTGCACGGCGTCCAGGCGTACACCGACGCCATCGAGGCCGGCCTGACGCTGGCCCGGGACACCGCGCAGCTGATCCGCGACAGCGAGCACCTGGAGCTGCTGTTCGACCCGCAGCTCTCCGCGGTCTGCTTCAAGCGCAACGGCTGGACCAACGACGACTACTACCGCTGGTCGCAGCAGCTGCTGGCGGACCAGATCGGCTTCGTCACCCCCACCGGCTGGGACGGCGAGACGGTCGCCCGCTTCGCCTTCCTGCACCCGGGCACCACCATGGAGATGGTCAAGGAGATCCTCGACACCATGGAGTGATGCCCACGGCGCTCCGACGCCCGCGGCGCACCCGTCCGGAAGCGCACCGACCCCCGCCCGGCGGCGGTCGGTGCGCTTCCGGCGCTACAGCAGCCCGCCGTTGGGCACGTACGGCGCCGGCGGGCGCATCCCGCGCAGCCCCAGGTACCCCCGGGTCTCCACGGACAGGCCCAGTTCGAGGCCGACGTCCAGCGCCCACTCCTGCTCGGCGGTCAGCGCCTCCACCCGCGCCTCCAGCCCCTCCGGCACCCGGGCCAGCGCCTCGCGCAGCAGCCGGGTGGCGATCCGCTTCGAGGTGGCCGCCAGCAGCCGCACCTCGCCGCCCTCCCGGTAGCAGTAGCCGCTGCCGGCCAGGGTGTCCGCGACCAGCAGCTCCTCGCAGTGCGCGAGCAGCAGTTCGTGGTCCGGGCCGTGGGCGGCGCCGCGCAGCCTCCGGTCCACCGAGTCCAGCAGGTGCCGGTGGGTGGCGTTGCCGGGGTGCACCGGAAGGTCGCCCGGGTCATTGAGCCGGGACCGGTCCACCCGCCCGGTCAGCTGCATCGCCGGGTGCAGCGTGAACCCGGCCAGCCGGTACCGCCGCACCGCCGCCGGGGACGGCGAGGAGCACAGCATCCCGCGCAGACAGCCGCGCCCGTGGGCCAGGGCCCGCTCCAGCAGCAGCCGCCCCACCCCCTTGCCCTGGGCCTGCGGCAGCACCGCGAGCAGCGCCAGCACCCAGACGTCCTCGCGGCGCAGCGCGAGCACCGCCCCGACCGGCTCGCCGTCCAGCTCGGCCAGCCAACAGCCCTGCGGATCGGTGCGCGCGAGGTGCCTGGTGCGGGCCAGCTGGAACACGGACGGCGGGGGCGGTCCGGTGACCGGCGGGGCGTCGGGGAGCGAGGCGAACGCGGCGACGGAGATCTGCCGGACCGCTTCCGCGTCGGCGGCGGAGTCCTGGATCGGGCGCAGGATCATGCCCACCATCCTGACCGCCGGACCCGCGCCGCGGGGCCGGTTCGCCCGGATCCGTCCGAGCGGGATGCGGCCCGGGGCCGCCGGTGTGCGAGCATGGAAGGCGTATGGGGAACGGGTGCACGCCCGGCCCACGGAACACCGCCGCCGTGAATCCACCGAAAACACTCCGTCGTCCGGGAAATGAATCCGGACGGCCGTCGGTTGGTACTGGCGGCAGACCGTCGTCAAGACCGGGAGAACGCAGATGACCGTCCAGGACGAGACCACCGTCGAGAGTGGCATCCTCCTCACCGATGCCGCCGCGGCCAAGGTCAAGGGCCTGCTGGAGCAGGAAGGCCGGGACGACCTGGCGCTGCGCGTCGCCGTCCAGCCCGGCGGTTGCTCGGGCCTGCGCTACCAGCTGTTCTTCGACGAGCGCTCGCTCGACGGTGACGTGCTGAAGGACTTCGACGGTGTGAAGGTCGTCACCGACCGGATGAGCGCCCCGTACCTGGGTGGCGCCACCGTCGACTTCGTCGACACCATCGAGAAGCAGGGCTTCACGATCGACAACCCGAACGCCACCGGCTCCTGCGCCTGCGGCGACTCGTTCAGCTAGTCGGTCCGAAGCCAGTAGGTCCGACACGAAGGCGGCCCCCGGGATCCCGGGAGCCGCCTTCGTCGTGTCCGCGCGGAGTCCGCGCCGGGGTCACGGGTTGCCGGGGATGTCCGGGACCACCGGATCCGGGCCGATCTTGGCGTCCGCCTCCAGCGGCACCTCCTGCCCGGTCGTCAGATCGGTCACCGCCCGGCCCTGGAGCGGCTGCTTCAGGTCGGCCGTCACCGTCTGCCGCTTGGCCAGATCGGCGCAGGCCTGTCCGGCCGGGATCGGCGTCGCCGTGGTCACCCGGACGTCCACCCGGCCCGGCTTGGACTCGTCGGCCTTGAGCGCGTACCGCTGGCAGATCCCGCCGTAGAACCAGACCGTCAGCTTGTTGCCGTCCACCCGGTAGGTGATCGCCGGGTGCACCGGCGAGCCGCTCCCGGAGCCGTTCGGCGGCGGCTCGCCCACCGCGATGCCGTTGCCGCCCGAGCCCGGGGGAGTGGGCGCCGGGGTCGGGGTCGCCGGCGGGACCGGCGGCTTGGTGGCCGGGGCGGGGCTGTCCGGGGCCGGGCTGGCCGGTCGCGGGTCCGGCGAGGTGGCCGTCGGGTCGACCGGCGGTGTGGTCACCGGGGACGGGGCCGAGGTCGTGGCCGGGGCGGCCGGGTCCGCGCTGCCGGTGGCCGCGCCCGGCGAGGCGGAAGCGCTCGCCGAGGCCCGCTCCCCGCCGGAGGGCGCCGTGTCCGAAGCCGCCTTGGTCCCGCCGTCGCAGCCGGCCAGGACGGCCACCGCCGCCAGGGCGAGACCGGCCAGTGCCGTCGCGCGGGCCCGGCCGGAACGCCTGGGCATGCTCTCCAGATCCATCTGCACTTCCTCCCGAGGGTTCAGCGGTACGCCTTGGCGGCCGCACCGCGGGGATGTGACGTGGCCCGGACGATTCCGGTTCCCCGCCCGCCCCGGCCGCACCCCGGGACCCTCGGGAGAGTGGCTCAGGGCCCGTACTCGGGCATCGACGCGACCACGCGCCGGGCCCGGGAGGGGACGCGGAAGCCGGAGCCGGCCGGCGCGCTGTCCTGCGGACCGGTCGCCAGCAGCGGCCAGAACCGCCGCAGCCGGTGCGAGGAGTCCACCAGTGCGTCGAGCGACTCCCCGTCGGCGTCGCCGAGCAGGGCGGGCGGAACCCGCAGCGGGTGGTGACTGGGCAACATCGGCCATCAACTCCGATCCACCTGCCGTGGCAGCGCCGCCACGGTCCCGGTCGGGGCCGGGAGGAGCCCCTGACTGCGACCCTAGGCGGGGCGTCCGGCAGCCACCAGAGCTACCCCGGGGTAGTACACCTTCGGGGGTGGCGGGTGACAGCGGACGGCCGGGATCGCACCCGGCGTCTTGCTGGGGCCCCGGGCGCGCCGGGTACCGTGGGTGGGTTCCACCCCCGCTGTTCCATGGCCCCGCTGCCATCCTGAGGAGACCCCGTGCGTATCGCCGTCGCCGGTTCGATCGCGACCGACCACCTGATGACCTTCCCCGGCCGGTTCGCCGACCAGCTGGTCGCCGAGCAGCTGCACACCGTGTCGCTGTCCTTCCTGGTCGACACCCTCGACATCCGCCGCGGCGGCGTCGCGCCGAACATCGCCTTCGGCATGGGCGTGCTCGGCCTGCGCCCGGTCCTGGTCGGCGCGGCCGGCGCGGACTTCGCGGAGTACCGCAGCTGGCTGGAGCGCAACAACGTGGACTGCCGGTCGGTCCACATCTCCGAGACCCGGCACACCGCGCGCTTCATGTGCACCACGGACGAGGACCACAACCAGATCGCCTCGTTCTACACCGGTGCCATGGCCGAGGCCCGCAGCATCGAGCTCAAGCCGATCGCCGACCGCGTCGGCGGCCTCGACCTGGTGCTGATCGGCGCCGACGACCCGCAGGCGATGGTCCGCCACACCCAGGAGTGCCGCACCCGCGGCTACGCCTTCGCCGCGGACCCGTCGCAGCAGCTGGCCCGCCTCGACGGCCACGACATCCGCCAGATCGTCGACGGCGCCGCGTACCTCTTCACCAACGAGTACGAGGCCGCGCTGATCGAGTCCAAGACCGGCTGGGACGCGGAGGAGATCCTCACCCGGGTGGGCACCCGGATCACCACCCTCGGCAGCAAGGGCGTCCGGATCGAGCGCAAGGGCGAGTCCCCGATCCTGGTCGGCTGCGCCCCCGAGGCCGCCAAGGCCGACCCGACCGGTGTCGGCGACGCCTTCCGGGCCGGCTTCCTGGCCGGCCTCTCCTGGGAGCTGGAGCTGGAGCGCGCCGCCCAGCTCGGCTGCATGCTGGCCACCCTGGTGATCGAGACCGTCGGCACCCAGGAGTACGAGCTGCGCCCGCACGACTTCCTGCAGCGCTTCGTCGCGGCCTACGGCGAGGAGGCCGGCGCCGACGTCCGGGCGCACCTGGTCAACTGACCCGCCGCACCAGGTAGGCCGAGCCCCGGTCGCCGCCGTACTCGGCGGCCGGGGCCTCGCCGAGGTACTCCTGCTCGCGCATCCCGCACCAGGCCGGCACGTCCAGCCTTGCCGCCTCGTCGTCGGCCAGCACCACGACCGTCCCGCCCACCGGGACGTCGCCGATCCGCTTCGCCAGTTCGATCACCGGCAGCGGGCACCGCTTGCCCAGCGCGTCCAGGACCAGCGGGCCCCCGTCGGGCTCCCGGGCCGCGGCGGGCGCGGGCAGGTCCAGGCCCAGCGGCGCGCGGACGCCGGCCACCAGCTCCGGCAGTACCGTCAGGAAGCGGTCGACGTCCGCCCCGGTGGTGCCGAACGGCAGTGAGATCCGGACGTTCCCCTCGGTGAGCACGCCCATCGCGGCCAGCACATGGCTCGGGGTCAGCGTGGACGAGGTGCAGGAGGAGCCGGAGGAGACGGCGAACCCGGCCCGGTCCAGCTCGCCCAGCAGGACCTCGCCGTCCACGTACAGACAGGAGAAGGTGACGATGTGCGGCAGCCGCCGCACCGGGTCGCCGACCACCTCCACCTCGGGCACCAGCCGCGGCACCCGGGCCCGGATCCGCTCGACCAGCTCGTGCAGCCGGGCGTTCTCCCGCTCCGCCTCGGCCCGTACCGCGCGCAGCGAGGCCGCGGCCGCGACGATCGCCGGCACGTTGACGAAGCCCGGTACCCGGCCCGCCTCCCGTTCGTCGGCGGGCAGCGGCGAGACGTAGCGGACGCCCTTGCGCACCGCGAGCACCCCGACCCCGGCCGGTCCGCCCCACTTGTGCGCGCTGGCGGTGAGCAGCGACCAGCCGGTCGGCAGGTCCACCCGCCCGGCGCTCTGCGCGGCGTCCACCAGCAGCGGCACCTCTCCGCGGAGCGCGGCCACCTCGTCGACCGGCTGCACCGTGCCCACCTCGTGGTTGGCGGACTGCAGCACGGCGAGCGCGGTGTCCGGCCGCAGCGCGGCGGCGAAGACCTCCGGGTCCACCCGGCCGTGCCGGTCCACCGGCACCGAGGTGACCTCGCCGCCCTCGGCGAGGTGCCGTTCGGCGCTGTGCAGCACGCTGGAGTGCTCGACGGCGGAGTGCGCCAGGTGCCCGCCGCGCCGCCGGTTGCCGCGCAGCGCGCCCAGCACCCCGAGTTGGACGGCCTGGGTCCCGCCGGAGGTGAAGGCGATCTCGTCGGCCCGGCAGCCGATCACCTCGGCCACGGTCTCCCGGGCGGCGTCCAGCAGCATTCTGGCCTGGCGTCCGGAGCGGTAGAGCCGGGCCGGATCGGCCCAGCCCTCGTCCAGGGCGGCGGTCAGCGCCTGCCGCGCGACGGGGTGGAGCGGTGCGGTGGAGGCCACATCGAAGTACACGGTCACATTTAACGACACCGGCGGGCGTGTCCGGGGTTCCGCCGACGGCTCACCGACTGTCAGTCGATCATCCCGAATGTCCGGATAGTCCGCTCCCGACGGGGCGTCACCACGTTGTCCGAGGTCATCCCTCGATCGGGCGTACGGACCCCTAATGCCTAGGATGACCTGCGACGCAGCCCCTGCCGGGCCTGATCGGGTGTCCGGGCGGCGCGTTACTGGGACCTGCCCGTCAGCAGCGCATAAGGCTGGAGTAGGGTTTGGCCCGCATAAGCATTCAAACCGTGCCCGTGGTCGGGTCGCCGGGGAGGGACAGCCTCCCCGGGGCGACGCGAAGGCGGGCGAGACTTCGGGAAGGCGCTACGTGAGTCCCAACGGCTCCGACCGCTCGCCGCGGCGCACGATGCGGCGGAAGCTGCCTCAGGCGCTGGCACTGGGCCTCGTCATCGCGACCGCCACCGGCTGCTCGGCCAACGACCTCCCCAGGCTTGGCCTCCCGAGCCCTGTCACCAAGGAAGGGCCGATGGTCCTCCACATGTGGCAGGGCTCCTGGATCGCGGCGCTGGTGGTCGGCGTACTGATGTGGGGTCTGATCATCTGGAGCGTGATCTTCCACCGGCGCAGCCGCACCGGTGTGCAGGTCCCCCCGCAGACCCGGTACAACGTGCCCATCGAGGCGCTCTACACCGCGGTCCCGATCATCATCGTGTCGGTCCTCTTCTACTTCGTCGCCCGCGACGAGTCGAAGCTGATCTCCGTCTCCGAGAAGCCGCAGCACACCGTCAACGTGGTGGGCTTCCAGTGGAGTTGGGCGTTCAACTACGAGAACACCGAGAACCCCGACCCTGCCAACCAGCAGGCCGCGTACGAGGTGGGTACCCCCAACGAGCCGCCCACCCTGTACCTGCCGGTGAACGAGACGGTGCAGTTCCGCCTCACCTCGCGTGATGTGATCCACGACTTCTGGCCCATCAACTTCATGATGAAGATGGACGTCGTGCCGGGCGTGGTCAACAAGTTCGAGGTCACCCCGACCGTCAAGGGTGAGTACAAGGGCAAGTGCGCCGAGCTCTGCGGCGTCGACCACTCGCGCATGCTGTTCAACGTGAAGGTCGTCGACCGGGCCGAGTACGAGCAGCACTTGAAGGACCTCCGGGCCAAGGGTCAGACCGGCGCGGTGCCCTCCGGCATCACGACCATGGGAAGTGAAGAGAAGTGACCATCCTCAACGAGCCCGCCGCGGCCGGCGGGGGCGCCGGGGCCGTCACGGTCGGGGCGCAGCGGACCCGGAAGCCGGGTTCCACCATCATCAAGTGGTTGACCACCACTGACCACAAGACGATCGGCACGCTGTACCTGGGCACGTCGTTCGCCTTCTTCCTGATCGGCGGCATCCTCGCCCTGGTCATGCGCGCCGAGCTGGCTCGTCCCGGGACCCAGATCCTGTCGAACGAGCAGTTCAACCAGGCGTTCACGATGCACGGCACGATCATGCTGCTGATGTTCGCGACGCCGCTCTTCGCCGGTTTCGCGAACTGGATCATGCCGCTGCAGATCGGCGCGCCCGACGTCGCGTTCCCGCGGCTGAACATGTTCGCCTACTGGCTGTACCTGTTCGGCTCGCTGATCGCGGTGGCCGGCTTCCTCACCCCGCAGGGCGCCGCCGACTTCGGCTGGTTCGCCTACGCGCCGCTCTCGGACGCGGTCCGCTCGCCGGGCATCGGCGCGGACATGTGGATCATGGGTCTGGCCTTCTCCGGCTTCGGCACGATCCTCGGTGCGGTCAACTTCATCACCACGATCATCTGCATGCGCGCGCCCGGCATGACGATGTTCCGGATGTCGATCTTCGTCTGGAACGTCCTGCTGACCGCCGTGCTGGTCCTGCTGGCCTTCCCGGTGCTCGCCGCCGCGCTGTTCGCCCTGGAGGCGGACCGCAAGTTCGGGGCGCACGTCTTCGACCCGGCCAACGGTGGCGCGCTGCTCTGGCAGCACCTGTTCTGGTTCTTCGGCCACCCCGAGGTGTACATCATCGCGCTGCCGTTCTTCGGCATCGTGTCGGAGATCATCCCGGTCTTCAGCCGCAAGCCGATGTTCGGCTACTCCGGCCTGATCGCGGCCACCATCGCGATCGCCGGTCTGTCCGTGACGGTGTGGGCCCACCACATGTACGTCACCGGACAGGTACTGCTGCCGTTCTTCTCCTTCATGACCTTCCTGATCGCGGTCCCGACCGGTGTGAAGTTCTTCAACTGGGTCGGCACCATGTGGAAGGGCTCGCTGAGCTTCGAGACCCCGATGCTCTGGACGGTCGGCTTCCTGGTCACCTTCCTCTTCGGTGGTCTGACCGGTGTCCTGCTGGCCTCCCCGCCGATCGACTTCCACGTCTCGGACTCGTACTTCGTCGTCGCCCACTTCCACTACGTGGTCTTCGGCACCGTCGTCTTCGCGATGTTCGCCGGCTTCCACTTCTGGTGGCCGAAGATGACCGGCAAGATGCTCGACGAGCGCCTCGGCAAGGTCACCTTCTGGACGCTGTTCATCGGCTTCCACACCACCTTCCTGGTGCAGCACTGGCTCGGCGCGGAGGGCATGCCCCGCCGCTACGCCGACTACCTGGCCTCGGACGGGTTCACCACCCTGAACACCGTCTCGACCATCGGCTCGTTCCTGCTCGGCCTGTCGATCCTGCCGTTCCTCTACAACGTGTGGAAGACGGCGAAGTACGGCGAGAAGGTCGAGGTGGACGACCCGTGGGGCTACGGCCGTTCGCTGGAGTGGGCGACCTCCTGCCCGCCGCCGCGGCACAACTTCCTCACCCTGCCCCGGATCCGCTCCGAATCCCCGGCCTTCGACCTCCACTACCCGGAGATCGCCGCGCTGGACTACCTGGAGTACCACGGTGAGCCGGCCAAGCACTTCGCCGGTGTGACCCCGGCCAAGTACGACGCCCCGAAGCTCGGCAAGGGCAAGAAGGAAGGCGACGCCTGATGAGGGAACAGGGCAAGATTTTCCTGGGCCTGGCGGTCTTCGTGCTGGCCATGGCGATCACCTACGGCCTGTGGACCAACAGCTCCGACCTCGGCATCGAGGCCGCCGGTACCACCGCGCTGTTCCTCGCCTTCGCGCTGTGCGCCTTCATCGGGTACTACCTCGCCTTCACCGCCCGCCGGGTGGACAGCGGCGCGGGTGACAACCCCGAGGCCGAGGTTGCGGACGACTCCGGCGAGCTGGGCTTCTTCGCCCCGCACAGCTGGCAGCCGCTCTCGCTGGCGGTCGGCGGCGCGCTGGCCTTCCTCGGTGTGATCTTCGGCTGGTGGCTGCTGTACTGGTCGATCCCGGTCATCCTGATCGGCCTCTTCGGCTGGGTCTTCGAGTTCTACCGGGGCGAGAACCAGAACCAGTAGGACCGGTTCTCTCCCACAGGGCCGGGCTTCCCGCACGGGAAGCCCGGCCCTGTTGCGTCCCCGGAGTGACGGCCTCACCCCGCCGGCGCAATGGGGCGCCGTTCGGATGTCGCTCAGCCGGATGAGGTTCCTACGATCTGACCAATCGTGCGAACCCCTGGGAGGCGGTCATGGCCGACAGGCGCGGAATCGCGGGTCTCGGCGGCATCACGCTGGCCCTCGTTGTGCTGGCCCCGCTGGCCGGCTGCACCTCCGGCGGCGAGGAGGTCGCGGACGCCGTCCGCAAGGTCGACGCGGCCCGGCTGGTCCACCTCTCCGCCACGGACAAGGTGGATCCCTCGCAGCCGGTCACGGTCACCGCGGAGCCGGGCAGCCGGCTGACCGACGTCACCGTGGTCGGCCCGGACGGCCGGATCGTCGCCGGGCGGCTCTCGGAGGACCAGCGCAGCTGGCAGACCACCGGCCGGCTGAAGGCGGCCACCGCCTACACCGTGCGGATCGCCGCCGACGACGGCAGCGGCGGGCGCGGCGAGACCACCTCCGGCTTCGCCACCCTGGCCGCCCAGCGGCTGCTGACCGCGAAGCTCGGCCCCGACTCCTCCGGCAGCGGCGTCTACGGGGTCGGCCAGCCGCTCACCGTGCAGCTCTCCGAGGCCGTCAAGGACCCGCAGGCCCGCCAGGAGGTGGAGCGGGCGCTGACGGTGACCTCGCAGCCCGCCGTGACCGGCGCCTGGTACTGGGTGGACGACAAGAACCTGCACTTCCGCCCCGAGGACTACTGGCCCACCGGCACCGTCGTCGCGCTGGCCTTCGAGGCCACCGGCGGCCGGATCTCCGACGGCCTGTACGGCGGCGACCGGGCGGCCCTGGCGATGCGGATCGGCGAGCGGGTCGAGACGGTGGTCGACGCGGCCGCCCACGAGCTGACCCTCAAGCGCGCCGGCCAGGTGGTCCGGACGATCCCGGTCACCACCGGCAAGCCCGGCTTCGACACCCGCAACGGCGTCAAGGTGGTGCTCGGCCAGGAGCGCAAGGTCCGGATGAGCGGCGAGACGATCGGCATAGCGGCCGGCAGCGAGGAGGCCTACGACCTCGACGTCGAGTGGGCGACCCGGGTCACCTGGAGCGGCGAGTACGTGCACGCGGCGCCCTGGTCCGTCGGCTCCCAGGGGGTGGAGAACGTCAGCCACGGCTGTACCGGCATGAGCACCGAGAACGCCCACTGGTTCTACCAGAACACCAGGGTGGGGGACCTGGTGACGGTGGTGAACAGCCGCGGCAAGAGCATGGAGCCCTTCGGCAACGGCTTCGGGGACTGGAACATCGGCTGGGGCGAGTGGGTCGGGCACAGCGCCCTCGGGCAGCCCGTCAGCACCACCACGCCGGCCACCAGGGCCCCTGCCGGCGGGATGATCGCCCCGCAGCTCTGAGGACGGTCCCCGAGGGCCCTCAGGGGCCTTCCTGGCCCTCCGCGGCGTCCTCCCGGTAGGCCAGGCGCAGCGCGTTGTCGGCGGCGGCCAGGGCGTCCGCCGCCGACACCCCGAGCCGCCGGACCCGCTCGGCGTACTCGGCGGCGGCCGCGGCGGCCAGCCGGTGCGCGGAGTCGCCGACCGCGGCGATCAGGGTGCCGCGCCGGCCGTGCGTCTCCACCACCCCGTCCGCCTCCAGCTCCCGGTAGGCGCGGGCGACCGTGCCGGCCGCCAGCCCGAGCCGCTCGGCCAGCGCGCGGACGGTGGGCAGCCGCAGTCCGGTCGCCAGTTCGCCGGTCCGGGCCTGTTCGGCGATCTGGGCCCGGATCTGCTCGTACGGGGGAGTGCCGGCGGCGGGGTCGACGGACAGCTGCACAGGGGCTCCTGACGTTCGGCGGGGCGCCGCGAGCGCCCCGGGGTACGGGAAAGCCCGAGGGCCGCCGACCAGAAGAACTCTGGTCAGCGGCCCTCGGGGTGCGACGCGGGGTGCGTACGGGATCAGTGGTGGCCGTGGCCGCTGGTGATCTCGTGGTGCTCCTCGGAGGTCGGCTTGGGGATCTGGCTGCTCTCGCCGTAGAAGCCGCGGGAGATCTTCGCCCGGGTGCGGTCGAGGACGTTGGCCTTGCGGGCCACGCCGTTCTCGTCCGTCTCGGCCGGCAGCTCGAACGGCTCGATCTGCTCGTGCGCGGTGAGCTTGTGCAGGTCCTTCTGCGGCAGCTGGGCGTGCACCTCGACGAACTCGCCGTGCGGCAGGCGCTTGATGACGCCGGTCTCGCGGCCGTGCAGCACCTTCTCCTTGTCACGGCGCTGGAGGCCGAGGCACCAGCGCTTGGTGATGATGAAGACGAGCACCGGGATCACGAACATGCCCACGCGGACGAAGTAGGTGACCGAGTTGATCGACAGGTGCAGGTGGGTGGCGAACAGGTCGTTGCCACCGGCCGCCAGCAGGACCAGGTAGAGGCTGATCCAGGCGGCACCCAGCGCGGTGCGGACCGGGGCGTTGCGCGGGCGGTCCAGGATGTGGTGCTCGCGCTTGTCGCCGGTGATCCAGCCCTCGATGAAGGGGTAGGCGGCGATCGAGACCAGCACCATCGGGAAGAGGACCATCAGCGGGATCGCCACACCGAGGTTCAGGGTGTGGCCCCACAGGCTGATCTCCCAGCCCGGCATGATGCGGATCAGGCCCTCGGAGAAGCCCATGTACCAGTCCGGCTGGGCGTCCGTGGACACCTGGTCGGGACGGTACGGGCCGTACGCCCAGATCGGGTTGATCGAGGCGATCGCCGAGATGGCCGCGATCAGACCGAAGACCAGGAAGAAGAAGCCACCGGCCTTGGCCATGTAGACCGGCATCAGCGGCATGCCGACGACGTTCTTCTCGGTCTTGCCCGGGCCCGCCCACTGGGTGTGCTTGTGGTAGAAGACCAGGATCAGGTGCGCCACCAGCAGGCCGAGCATGATGCCCGGGATCAGCAGCACGTGGATGGTGAAGAACCGCGGCACGATGTCGTGGCCGGGGAACTCGCCCCCGAACAGGAACATCTGGACGTAGGTGCCGATCAGCGGGGTCGCCAGGACGGCGCCCTCCATGAACCGGATACCGGTGCCGGAGAGCAGGTCGTCGGGCAGCGAGTACCCGAAGAAGCCGTCGAACATGCCCAGGACCAGCAGCAGGAAGCCGAAGACCCAGTTGATCTCGCGCGGCTTGCGGAACGCGCCGGTGAAGAAGACGCGCATCATGTGCACGAACATCGCCGCGACGAAGACCAGGGCCGCCCAGTGGTGGATCTGGCGGACCAGCAGGCCGCCGCGCACCTCGAAGCTGATGTCGACCGTCGACGCGTACGCCTCGGACATCGGGATGCCCTTGAGCGGGACGTACGAGCCGTCGTAGATGACCTCGCCCATCGAGGGCTTGAAGAACAGCGTCAGGTAGACACCGGTCAGGATGATGATGATGAAGGTGTAGAGGCAGATCTCGCCCAGCATGAAGGACCAGTGGTCCGGGAAGATCTTCCGCAGGTTGGTCTTGGCGAGGGAGTAGATCCCCAGCCGACCGTCCGTCCAGTCCGCCGCCTGCTCCCACTTGTTCGCGGGCTTGGCGCGCGTGCTGGCGGGCTTGGTGGCGCCGGAGGTGGTGCTGCTCGTACTGCTCATCGAGCACGCTCCCAGTAGCTCGGGCCGACGGGCTCGTCGAAGTCGCCGTGGGCGACCAGGAAGCCCTTCTCGTCAGTGGTGATCTTCAGCTGCGGCAGCGGGTGGCCGGCCGGGCCGAAGATCACGCGCGCGCCGTCCGCCAGGTCGAAGGTCGACTGGTGGCAGGGGCAGAGCGCGTGGTGGGTCTGCTGCTCGTACAGGC
Source organism: Streptomyces sp. XY431 (assembly GCF_001279805.1). Classification (NCBI taxonomy): domain Bacteria; kingdom Bacillati; phylum Actinomycetota; class Actinomycetes; order Kitasatosporales; family Streptomycetaceae; genus Streptomyces; species Streptomyces sp. XY431. The sequence goes on along the minus strand of NZ_LGDO01000230.1, from coordinate 99,323 downwards.
TGATCGGGCAGCCGACGTGGGTGCAGATCTTGGAGTAGGCGAGGATGCCCTCGAAACCCTTCTCCTTGGACTTGTCGTCCTTGATGTCCTCCGGCGCGATGCGCACCAGCATGAGGGCGTCCTTGGCGATGCGCTGCTGGAAGTCCTCGTCGTGGGTGTGCAGGCCCTCGGGCATCGCAAAGGTCAGCGACCCCTGGATGATGTCCTCGGCCTTCATCGGCTGGTTGGTGTTCATGTTGATGAGCTGCAGGGGCTTGGCGTCGGTCGCCTCCTCCCAGCCGGTGTGCTCCAGCTTGTCCTCGGGCAGCGGGCCCAGGTCGCGCAGGAGGACCACACCGGACAGCGGCACCAGGGCCATCGAACCGATGAGGGTGTTGCGGATCATCTTGCGGCGGCCGAAGCCGGACTCGGCGGCACCGGTCCGGAACTGCTCGATGACGTCGGCGCGAACCTCGTCGTCGGCCTCGATCGGGTGACGCTCGGCCGGGATCTCGTGGTCCGACATCAGGGTGCGGGCCCAGTGGACCGCGCCCGCGCCGATGAGGAACAGCGCCAGGCCGAGGGTCATGCCGAGCGCGAAGTTCATTGCGCTGACGTGGCCCAGCGGCCAGATGTAGACGATCTTGTCCGGGTCGATGGCCACGTACGAGGCGATGAAGCCGATCGTGGCGAGCATCGAGACGACGAACATCAGCGACACCTGGCGCTCGGCCCGCTTGGCGGCCCGCTCGTCGATGTCGGTGCGACGCGGCTCGTGGGCCGGCAGGCCCGGGTCGGCGAACGGATCGCCGTGGGCGGCCACCTCGTGGTGCCCGGCGGAGCCGTGGGACTCCGGGAGCTTCTCTTCTGACATGTCGTGGCTCATGACTTCTTGGCCTTGGTGGTGTGGGCGGCGACCCAGATCGCGACCGCGATGAGCGCGCCGAGACCGAAGATCCAGCCGAACAGGCCCTCGGTCACCGGACCGAGGCTGCCGAGCGTGAGACCGCCGGGGTTGGGCTCATCGTTGGTGGTGTGGCGGACGAAGGCCACGATCTGCTTCTTCTGCTCCTCGGGCATGGTGCTGTCCGGGAACGACGGCATGTTCTGCGGGCCGGTCTGCATGGCCTCGTAGATGTGCTTGGCGTCCACGCCCTCCAGGGACGGGGCGTACTTGCCCTGGGTCAGGGCACCGCCCTGGCCGGCGAAGTTGTGGCACTGGGCGCAGTTGGTGCGGAACAGCTCGCCACCCTTGGACAGGTCGTCCGGGTTGGTCGAGGTGTACTGCTCCTCGGTCGGCGTGACCGGACCGGGGCCGAGCGAGGCAACGAAGGCGGCGAGCTGGTCGATCTCCGCCTGCGAGTAGATGTTCGGCTTGCTCGGCACCTGGGCGCCGGGCTGCTGGGCCGGCATACGGCCGGTGCCCACCTGGAAGTCGACCGCGGCGGAGCCGACGCCGACCAGGCTCGGGCCGTCGCTGCTGCCCTGCCCGTTCAGGCCGTGGCAGGAGGAGCAGCCCACGGCGAAGAGCTTCTTGCCCTCATCGATCGCGAGCGACTGCGCCGCCACGTCGGCCTGAGCCTTGCCGGCGGGCGCGAACGCGGCGTACAGCCCCCCGGTTGCCGCCAGGGCGAGAAGTAGGACGACCAGCGCCGCCAGTGGGTGGCGCCGTCGTGCGGAGAGCTTTTTCACGGAATAACCCCGGTGTCAGGATCTGGTCGACTGGTGGTTGCACCCGGCGGCCGGTCTGGCCGGCACGAGGCTGCCTGTCCAAGGCTGCGCGCGCGGTCGGTCGGTGGGAGCGTCGCCACCGGCGAAATCGGGCCGTCGCCGGTGAGGGCGGGACCCGGGGCCGGTGGCCAGCGACCTGATCAGCTGGTTACTTGATCAGGTAGATGGTCGCGAACAGGCCGATCCACACGACATCGACGAAGTGCCAGTAGTACGACACCACGATGGCGGCAGTGGCCTGCTCGTGCGTGAAGCGCTTGGCTGCGTACGTCCGTCCCAGGACCAGCAGGAAGGCGATCAGACCACCCGTCACGTGCAGACCGTGGAAGCCGGTGGTCAGGTAGAACACCGTGCCGTACGCGTCGGAGGACAGCGAGAGGCCGTCCTTCTTGACCAGCTCGGTGTACTCGAAGATCTGGCCGCCGATGAAGATCGCGCCCATCACGAAGGTGATGACGAACCACGAGCGGAGCTTCTTCACGTCCCCGCGCTCGGCGGCGAAGACGCCGAGCTGGCAGGTGAGCGAGGAGAGCACCAGGATCGTGGTGTTGACCGAGGAGAAGGGCACGTTGAGGGCGTGCGCCTTCTCGGTCCAGAACTCCGGCCCCTTGACGGAGCGGAGCGTGAAGTACATCGCGAAGAGGGCCGCGAAGAACATCAACTCGGAACTGAGCCAGACGATCGTTCCGACGCTGACCATGTTCGGCCGGTTGACCGATCCGTGCGCGTGCCCGGTTTCTACTGCTGTTGCTGTCGCCACGACGGACATTATGTCGGTCCCTTATTCCGTCTTCACGTCGGGGGGTCACCCTCGGAGTGTCCGGTGCGTGCGGTATGCCCCCCTGGGGCCCGACAGAGCGTCCGGACTGCCGCTGAGCAGCGGCGTGTCCCTTTTCTGACGGTTGCTCGAAGGGCCCGTCCGGACCCTGTCCGGCGTGTCGTGACGGGCTTCCGGGTGCCGTCGGGGGTAAGGGGAAGTTCCACTCGTCCGCCGTACGGGTGGACCGTGCGGGCTGGGGTGACGCGCCGTGCTCCGCCCGGACCAGTCGCGGAGGCGGCGCCGTCGGGAAGAGATCGCGCGGGAGGGGCTCGGCGGGCGGTGATCGGGAGTAGCATCCGGGGAGAGGCGAACGTGGTCCGGATCACACGTGAGGGAGCAGGGCCCATGGCGTACACGACCGACGAGACGCTGACCGTTCTCGTCTACAGCCACGACCGAACCACCCGCGAGCAGGTGCTGACCGCTCTCGGGCGGCGGCCCGCGGAGGACCTGCCGGAGCTGGCCTACCTGGAGTGCGCGACCACCCCCGCGGTGCTCAAGGCGCTGGAGAAGGGTGGCGTCGACCTCTGCGTCCTGGACGGTGAGGCGGTGCCGGCCGGCGGGCTCGGGCTCGCGCGGCAGCTGAAGGACGAGATCTACGGTTGCCCGCCGGTGCTGGTGCTGATCGGCCGGCCGCAGGACTCCTGGCTGGCCGCCTGGAGCCGGGCCGACGCGGCGATCTCCCAGCCGGTGGACCCGGTGGCGCTGGCGGAGGCCGCCGCCACGCTGCTGCGGGCCAGGCTGGCCAAGCGGGCGCCCGCCGTTCGCTAGCCGTACCGCTCCGTCCCGGTCTGCACCGGTGCGGCCGGGCCGCGTCTCACCCCGCGTCTCAGTACAAGAGAAGAAGGGTGAACGGCGGAGCCCCGGCGCCCCGCCGCTCGATAGGCTGACTCCGTCCCTACGTCCTTCCCCGGTCAGCCGGGGCAGCGAGAGCTGGAGTCAGCCATGGTGAACGTGCAGCCTGCGAACGGTGGTAGCGACCCCGCGCAGGTGGTCCGCTCCTGGCCGGACATCCTGTCGGCGCTGCTGAGGGGAGAGGACCTCGACCGCTCGGCCACCGCGTGGGCGATGGACCGGATCATGAGCGGCGAGGCCTCCCCGGTGCAGGTGGCCGGGTTCATGGTGGCGCTGCGGGCCAAGGGCGAGACGGTCGACGAGATCTCCGGGCTGGTCGACTCGATGTACGCGCACGCCGAGCCGCTGGACATCCCCGGCCCGGCGGTGGACATCGTCGGTACCGGCGGCGACCGGGCCAAGACCGTCAACATCTCCACCATGTCGGCGATCGTCGCCGCCGCGGCCGGCGCCAAGGTGGTCAAGCACGGCAACCGGGCCGCCTCCTCGTCCAGCGGTTCCTCGGACGTGCTGGAGAAGCTGGGCATCAGTCTGGACCTCCGGCCGCGCCGGGTCGCCGAGATCGCCGAGGAGGTCGGGCTCACCTTCTGCTTCGCCGCGACCTTCCACCCGTCGATGCGGCACGCCGCGCCGGCCCGGCGCGACCTCGGGGTGCCCACCGCGTTCAACATCCTGGGGCCGCTGACCAACCCGGCCCGGGTGACGGCGCACGCGATCGGCTGCTTCGACACCCGCCTGGCGGGGCTGATCGCCGGGGTGCTCGCCCGGCGCGGTGCCACCGCGCTGGTCTTCCGGGGCGACGACGGACTGGACGAGCTGACCATCAGCACCACCTCGCGGGTGTGGGTGGTCCGCGACGGCGCCGTCACCGAGACCGCCTTCGACCCGCGCGAGGTCGGCATCGAGCCGGTCGGCATCGAGGCGCTGCGCGGCGCGGACCCGGCGTACAACGCGGAGGTCGCGCGCCGGGTGCTGGCCGGGGAGCACGGCCCGGTCCGGGACGCGGTGCTGCTGAACTCGGCGGCCGCGCTGGTGGCGCTGGACCTCACCGACGCGCCGCTCGCCGAGCAGCTCGGGGCGGCCATGCGGCGTACCGCGGCGGCCGTCGACTCGGGTGCCGCGCGGGACCTGCTGAAGCACTGGTCGGAGGCCACCGCCCGGGCGTGACACGGCGGTTGGGGCCCATCGGGAATCCTCCCGGTGGGCCCCTGTCGGTGTCCGGGATGTGGACTCTTGTTTGACCGGGGGACGGACCCGACCTAAAGTCTTGGCCAGGTCATGAGCGACAGCGACAAGCCCCAGCTTGCTGTCCGGCAACCCTCCGTCCGTGGCGGGGTGCCCTGGGTGAGGACCGGGCCGTGCGGCGAGCCGTCCGCGTGGCAAGCGCGGACACCCGGATCATCACGCACTCCCGGGGTCCCTGACCCGTAGACGGAGTGCATCCTCATGTCTCTCGCGACCGACCTCCTCGCCCCCCTCCCCGTTCTCGGCCACGATGTCGAGGTCCCGCTCGCCAACGGTGACAAGGTCGCCTACGCGGCGCTCGACTACGCCGCCAGCGCCCCGGCGCTCCAGCGGGTCTGGGACGAGGTCGCCGCCTACGCCCCCTACTACGGCAGCGTGCACCGCGGCGCCGGCTACCTGTCCCAGCTCTCCACCGACCTGTTCGAGCAGAGCCGCCGCACCGTCGCCGAGTTCCTGGACCTGCGCGAGGGCGACCAGGTGGTCTTCACCCGCGCCACCACCGACTCGCTCAACCTGCTGGCCGGCGCCGTCCCGGCCGGGACCCAGGTGTTCGCCTTCGAGACCGAGCACCACGCCTCGCTGCTGCCCTGGGCGCACGCCGGTCTGACCGTCACCTGTCTGCGCGCCCCCCGTTCGCACGCCGAGGCGGTCGCCGCCTTCGACGCCGCGCTCGCCGAGGCGCCCGAGGGCCCGAAGCTGCTCTGCGTCACCGGCGCCTCGAACGTCACCGGCGAGCTCTGGCCGGTCGCCGAGCTGACCAGGACCGCCCACCGGTACGGCGCCCGGGTGGTGCTGGACGCCGCGCAGCTGGTCCCGCACCACCGGGTCTCGGTGCGCGAGCTGGGTGTCGACTGGATCGCCTTCTCCGGCCACAAGCTGTACGCGCCGTTCGGCGCCGGGGTACTGGCGGGCCGGGCCGACTGGCTGGACGAGGCCGAGCCCTACCTGGCCGGCGGCGGCGCCACCCGTACGGTGGCCCGGGAGACCGACGGCTCGGTGGCCGTGCAGTGGCACACCGGCCCGGCCCGGCACGAGGCCGGCTCCCCGAACGTCATCGGCGTGTACGCGATCGCGGCGGCCTGCCGGGCGCTCACCGAGGCCGGGTTCGACGCGCTGGAGGCGCGCGAGCGGGCGCTGGTGGCCCGGCTGAAGGCCGGTCTGGCGGAGGTCCCCGAGGTCAGGGTGCTGAACCTGTTCGGCGCCGACGCGGACCGGGTGGGCGTGCTGTCCTTCGTGGTCCGGGGCTGGAACAGCTCGCACTTCTCGGCCGCGCTGTCCGCCGAGTACGGCATCGGCGTGCGGGACGGCCTGTTCTGCGCCCACCCGCTGGTGCGCACGCTGCTCGGCGACGAGGAGGCCGCGCCCTCGGAGTGCGGCGCGCCGGAGGCTTCGCTGCCGGGCGAGCGCAGCCTGAACGCGATCCGGGTGAGCTTCGGCGCCGGTACCCCGGACGAGCACGTGGACCGGTTCCTGACCGCCGTCCGCGAGCTGGTCACGGACGGCGCGGCGTGGAGCTACCGGAACGAGGGCGGCCGCTGCGTCGCGGACACCCGCCGGGAGGGCTGAGGCCCCGTCCGGCCCCTCCGGCCGGCCGCGCTGTCGGCTACTCCTCCAGGCCGATCGCGAACGCGGCCTCGAGGTCGTGCTGGGAGTAGGTGCGGAAGGCGATCTGGGTCTCGGTGTGCGCCACGCCCGGGACCTTGTTCAGCCGGCCGGGGATCACCTCGGCGAGGTCGTCGTGCCGGCGCACCCGCACCATCGCGACCAGGTCGTAGCCGCCGGTCACCGAGTAGACCTCGCTGACGCCCTCGATGGCGGCGATCGCCTCGGCGATCTCCGGGATGCGGTCGACGCTGGTCTTGATCAGGACGATGGCGGTGATCACGGTGGCGTACTCCTTTGTGAGGTGCCGCCAGGGTAGCGGGCGTCGGCCGCACCGTCGCGGGGGTGGGGGCGGGTGCGGGTGCGGGTACGGCGGGGTCGGCGCTCGGCCAGGGTGCAGGCGTACAGGAAGCCCGCCATGAAGCCGATCACGTGCACCAGGTACGCCACCCCCGGTCCGGCGGAGTGCACCGACCACCACTGGAGCGCGAACCAGAGGCCCAGCACCAGCCAGGCCGGGAACCGCAGCGGCAGGAAGAGCAGCAGCGGGACGAGCGTGGTGACCCGGGCGTGCGGGTGGAACCGCAGGTAGGAGCCGAGCACGGCGGAGATCGCCCCCGAGGCGCCGATCAGCACCCGGGTCGAGTCCGCCGAGTGCGCCTCGGCCAGCGCGAAGCCGTAGGTGGTCACTGCGCCGGCCGCCAGGTAGAAGAGGAGGAACCGGGGGCGGCCGAGCCGGCGCTCCACGGCGGGGCCGAAGACGTGGAGGAAGAGCAGGTTGCCGAGCAGGTGCAGCCAGCCGGCGTGCAGGAAGAGCGCGCTGAGCACGGACAGCGCCGGGTGCTTGCCGGGGGTGGCCGAGGCCGGGCAGCCGGGTACCGGCTCGGGGGCCTCGGCCAGTTGGTCCGCGGTCAGCGGGTGACCGGTCAGGAGCTCGGCGGGGACGGCCCCCCAGCGCTGCTCGTAGCGCTGCTCGGCGCAGACCCGGGCCTGGTCCCGGCCGTAGAGGGGGTTGAGCCCCGCCGCCGGTCCGAGCAGGAAGACCGCGGTGTTCAGCGCGATCAGCGCGTAGCAGACGGCCGGGGCGGTGGCGGCCGGTCGGCCGCGGTGCGCGCCGGGGTGGGGGACCGGGATCGCCATGGGCTCCAGCATCCCCCCGGTGCCGGGCGGGCACCGCGCGGTTACGGCAGGTGGGCTACCGCCCGGGAGTGATCGGCCGGTAGCCGGGAAGGTTGCCCCAGGCAATAGGCTTGGGGCGGGCATTCCCGCCTCCCGCCGCCGACGCCGGGGCTCCGGGGGGAGCGCCTGAGCCCGTTCCGGGACCACCCGAGAGGACCCCCGATGACCGTCCCCGCCCTGACCGCCGAGACGCGCTGGCGCTGCACGCTCTGCGGAAACCTGACCCGCTTCGACGTGACCCGGACCGCCCGGGTGACCGAGTTCCTCCACTTCGACCTGGCCGGCGAGTCCAAGGTCGAGGAGACCCAGGTGCTCAGCGAGACCGTGGAGTCGGTGCGCTGCCGCTGGTGCAACGCCGTGGACCAGGTCGAGCTGGTCGCCCGTCCCGGTGCGGACGAGGCGGCCGAGGCCGCCGAGGCTCCCGAGCAGGGCTGACCGCCCGGTCCGTGCGGTGGGCGGTGAGCGGCGTGGCCGCCCGCCGCACGGGACAATACAGAGAGAACGCACGGAGTGTGACGGGGGTGGCGGCCGAGGGCCGTACCCCGCTGGACCAGGATCGGAGCCGAGGACGTGGTGGACGCAGCGAAGGAGCCCGCCGGGCCGCAGGGGCGGCAGCCCGCTGTGGACGCGCAGGCGCCGGACGCGGCAGTGGCCGCCCCCTCCGACACCGAGGTCCCGGCGGAGGCGCCCGCGGGTGAGGAGTCCGGCGCCGGTGAGGAGCCGGCGGCAGCGGACGGCGGAGCAGCGGGGTCGGCGGGACCGGCGGGGGCGGACGAGGCGCTGGACCGGCCGCTCCCGGAGGGGGTGCGCCGACGGGTGGTCGGTCTGGCCTCCGACGCGCTCGGCGGTCTGCCGCTCGGCGAACTGCCCCAGTCGCTGCGCCAGTACGCCAAGTTCACCCCCGCCCGCCGGGCCAAGTACGCGGCGACCGCGCTGGCCGCGGCGCTGGAGGCGGAGCCGGCCTTCCGGGTGCGGATAGCGGAGCGGCTGCGGCTGGGTCAGCCGGACCTGGTCAGGGCCCTGGAGGCGGGCGCCGTGCCGGGCGCGGCCGACCCGATGGACGTGGCCGCGGCCGCCTATCTGGTGCGGTCCGCCGGGTGGAGCCGGCTGGTGGCCGAGGCCGGCGAGGAGGCCGAGCGGGCCGGCACCGAGGGCGCGGTCGCCGAGGCGACCCGGCTGGTCGAGAAGCTGCAGGCCGAGCTGGCCGAGCTGCGGACCACGGCCAGGGCCGACCTGGAGCGGCAGCGGGCCGAGTCGGAGGACGTCCGCAAGGAGGCCGAGTCGCTGCGCCGGCGGCTGCGTTCGCTGGAGAGCGACACCCGCCGGGCGCAGGCGGAGACCCGGAAGGTCGCCGCCGAGCTGGAGGCGGTCAGAGCGCAGGCGGCGGCCGAGCGCGGCGCGGCGGAGAGCGAGGCACGGCGGCTGCGGCACCGGGTCACGGAGCTGGAGAACTCCGCCGAGCAGGGCCGGCGTTCCGCCCGCGAGGGGCGCGGCGTCGAGGACATGCGGTTGCGGCTGCTGCTGGACACGGTGCTGCAGTCGGCCCAGGGCCTCCAGCGGGAGCTGGCGCTGCCGGTCTCCCAGATCCGTCCGGCGGACCTGGTGGAGGCGGTGGTGCCGGGTTCGGCCTCGCCGCACGACGTGGCGCGGCGCGGGCTGGCCGAGGACGACCCGGCGCTGCTGGACCAGCTGCTGGCGATCCCGCAGGTCCATCTGGTGGTGGACGGCTACAACGTCACCAAGACGGGCTATCCGACGCTGCCGCTGGAGCAGCAGCGGATCCGGTTGCTGGGCGGACTGGCGATGCTGGCGCAGCGCACCCAGGCGGAGGTCACCTGTGTGTTCGACGGCCAGGACCTCGACGTGCCGGTGATCATGGCGCCGCCGCGCGGGGTGCGGGTGCGGTTCAGCCGGACCGGTGAGACGGCGGACGAGCTGATCCGCCGACTGGTCCGGGCCGAGCCGCAGGGCCGCCCGGTGGTGGTGGTCTCGGCGGACAAGGAGGTGGCGGACGGCGTGCGGAAGGCGGGCGCGCGCCCCGTGGCCTCGGTGCTGCTGCTGAACCGGCTGGCCCGCCCCTAGGGCGTGCCCTGGTTCCCGGGGTCGCGGACCGAGGGTCATGACGGCTGGTCAGCGCCGGGATTGCGGTCTTGTGCGGGTTTCGTGAAGTCCGGGTGCGGGCGGCAGGTTCACGTAATCGTGGGAGTGGCGCGAAGCGTGGATCTTCACTAGGGTCTGGCGTCAAACCTATTTTCCGGATTCTCACCCCATCGGGTGAGGCCATTGGAAGAAGGAGCCGGTCCTTTTGGCCTCCCACCGCCGTCCCAAGCAGCCGAGCCGCGCGCGGGTCTCCGTGCTCACCGCGGCCGCTGCGACCGCGGTCGCTCTCTCCGCCCAGGTCGCCGCCCACGCAGCGCCGAGCCCGTCGCCCAAGAAGGACGACGTCAAGGCGCAGATCGACCAGCTGAACGAGGAGGCCGAGCAGGCCACCGAGCGGTACAACGGCGCCAAGGAGCGGGCCGACCAGCTGCGCAAGCAGGCGGACCAGCTCCAGGACCAGGTCGCCCGCGGCCAGGAGCAGATGACCCAGCTTCAGGCGGGGCTGGCCGAGGTGGCGGGCGAGCAGTACCGCACCGGCGGCATCGACCCGTCCGTCCAGCTGATGCTCACCTCCGACCCGTCCGGGTACCTGGACAAGGCCTCCAGCGTGCAGCAGGCCAGCTCCAGCCAGGCCGAGGCGCTCAAGGGCCTGCAGGACCAGCAGCGCCGGCTCGACCAGCAGAAGAGCGAGGCGGCCGCCGTGCTGGCCTCGCTGGACACCACCACCAAGGACCTGAACCAGTCCAAGGCCGAGGTCGGCAAGAAGCTCAAGGACGCCCAGGACCTGCTGAACTCGCTCAGCGCCGCCGATCGCGCGGCCGTGAAGGCGGCGCAGCAGCAGGCCGACCGCGCCTCGCGCGGCACCGAGCGCACCGACCTGGGCAGCCTGCCGCAGGCCAGTGGCATGGCCGGCGCCGCGGTTTCCAACGCGATGGGCAAGCAGGGCTCGCCGTACGTCTGGGGCGCCACGGGCCCGAGCACCTTCGACTGCTCCGGCCTGATGGTCTGGGCGTACGGGAAGGCCGGCGTCTCGCTGCCGCGGACCTCGCAGGCGCAGGGCAACTACGGCACCCGGGTGCCGTCCCTGGCCGAGGCCCAGCCGGGCGATCTGATCATCTACCGCCCCGACCGCAGCCACGTCGGTATGTACATCGGCAACGGCATGGTGGTGCACGCGCCGCACACCGGTGACGTGGTGAAGGTGATGAAGGCCGACGCCATGCAGATCAACACGATCCGCCGGGTCTGACGGTCCGCCACGACACTCCCGGGGGCGGTTCTCGGCCTCTGTGATCAGCGCCACCTCCGATCGGGGGTGGCGCTGGGGTTTGGGTCGGGCGTTCGGCCGTCCAGGTGGAAATGATCAGCCTGATGTGGGGATGTGATCACGCTCGGTCATATTCACAAAGGAACTTGGGAATTCTTCTGGCTTTTTTCTGACAAGGATTTGAACGGATCACGGATCTGTTACTAGGGTCGTGCTTCGAACCTCGCACAGTCGATCACCCAGCCTGGGTGGCGGTGGGGTTCACCGCCGAGTTCGCGAAGCAGCCGGGCGGGGCCTCAGGTGCCCGCCCGAACCAGACCCAGCAGTCCGGGGTCAGCTGTGGAGCGGAGCCGGGGAACCACGTTCCTCCGGGGTGAATCGGCGCCAGGTCGGCCGCTCGCGCGGACGGTGAGGCGTCGTAGGGCACGCTTCCGCCCGAACCCGTCAGCTCACCCGGTAGGCGGATGAGGAAGAAGGAGTCCGCCTTCGTGGCGTCCCATCGTCGTCCCAAGCCCGCCGGCCGTACCCGGGTCTCGATCATGACCGGTCTCGCCGCCGCTGCCGTCGCCCTCTCCGCGCAGTCCGGCGCCCACGCCGACCCCGCGCCGACCAAGGACCAGGTCAAGGAGCAGGTCGACCAGCTCAACGAGCAGGCCGAGGTCGCGACCGAGAAGTACAACGGCGCCCAGGCCAAGCAGCAGGAGCTGCAGAAGCAGGTCGCCGAGCTGCAGGACAAGGTGGCCCGCCAGCAGGCCGTGGTGACGGAGGCCCAGGGCGGCCTCTCCGAGATCGCCGGCGAGCAGTACCGCACCGGCGGCATATCGCAGACCGTCCAGCTGATGCTGTCCGCCAGCCCGGACAACTTCCTCAGCCAGGCCGACGCCCTGAACCAGGCCGGTTCCACCCAGTCCGGCGCGCTGAAGGAGCTCCAGGAGCAGCAGCGCAGGCTCGACCAGGACCGCACCGAGACCCAGACCAAGCTCGGCGAGCTGGAGTCCACCACCCAGCAGCTGAAGACCTCCAAGGACGAGGTCCAGGGCAAGCTGGCGAAGGCCCAGCAGCTGCTCAACACCCTCACCGAGCAGGAGCGCCAGGCCCTCCGCGCGGCCGAGGAGAAGGCCGCCGCCGAGGCCAAGGCGAAGGCGGACGCCGCGAAGGCCGAGGCCGCCAAGGCCGCCAAGGCGAAGGCGGACGCCGAGCGCGCCACCCGCGACACCAACCGCAGCGACCTGAGCGCGTCCGCACCCACCTCCGCGTCGACGCCCGCGCCCGCCGCCGCGGCCAAGCCGGCCGCGCCCGCCGCCAACGGCTCGCGCGCCGCCGCCGCTATCGCCGCCGCCGAGAGCAAGCTCGGTGCCCCGTACGTCTACGGCGCCACCGGCCCGAACTCCTTCGACTGCTCCGGCCTCACCGGCTGGGCGTACGCCCAGGCGGGTGTGTCGCTGCCGCGCACCTCGCAGGAGCAGGCCAACGCCGGTACCCGGATCGGCTCGGACATCTCCCAGGCCCAGCCCGGCGATCTGGTGATCTTCTACGGCGACCGCCACCACGTCGGCATCTACGTCGGCGGCGGCCAGGTCATCCACGCCCCGAAGCCGGGTGCGTCGGTCCGCTACGAGTCGGCGTCCAACATGCCGGTCAACACCATCGTGCGCCTCTGACCCCCGGGTCGGCAGACTCCCGGCAGGCCCGGTCTCCCCTCGGGGGAGGCCGGGCCTGCGGCTTTCCCCCGGTCACCGGGAACTCCGGCGGGCGAACCGGTCTGATGTCCGATCAGTGACTGAATATTCGGATTCGGAGGGGTTTGGAAACGGTTGCCCTGACTCGCTAACGTCTGCCACCGGACGCCCGCTTCGACAGCCGCCCGGTCCGGTGCGGCGGCGGGTCCGGGCCCAGGATCGGAGCCGACGTCGAATGACCGCGCACCGCCGTTCCCCGCTGTCAGGTGTCCACACGCTCGCCCGGGCGCTGGTGCTCACCGCGGCGGCCACCACCGCGCTGGGCGTGGCGACCGGCGGCACCGCGCAGGCGGCTCCCGGCGCGCCCGACACCCCGGCGAACCGCAAGGACGTCAAGGCCCAGGTGGAGCAGCTCTACGACGAGGCCGAGCAGGCCTCGGAGCGGTTCAACGCCGCCCAGGAGGCCCAGCAGCGGCTCCAGCACGAGACCGGCACGCTCCAGCAGCAGATCGCCCTCTCCCAGGACGAGCTCAACCAGCTGCGCGGCGACCTCGCCACCGTGGCCGGGGCGGAGTACCGGGGCGGCGGGATGGCACAGACCGTCCAACTGATGCTCTCCACCGACCCGGAGGGCTACCTCTCCCGGGCCCGCAGCCTCGACCAGGCCGCCGAGCGGCAGAACGAGACCCTGCACGAGGTGCTGGGCCGTCAGCGGGTGCTCGACCAGCGCCGGGCCGAGGCCTCGGCCAAGCTCGCCGAGCTGGAACAGACCCGCAAGGCGCTGGCCGACGGCAAGCAGCAGATCCAGCAGCGGCTCACCAGGGCGCAGCGGCTGCTCAACAGCCTCGGCGCCACCGAACGCGCCCGGCTCGCCGCCCAGGACGCCCGCGAGGCCGAGCAGCGCGCCACCCGGGGCACCGACCGGCTGGACCTCGGCACCACCCCGCCCGCCTCCGAGCGCGGCGGCGCCGCGCTGGCCGCCGCGGTGCGGATGATCGGCTCGCCCTACGTCTACGGATCCACCGGGCCCAAGGCCTTCGACTGCTCCGGTCTGATGTACTACAGCTGGCGGCAGGCCGGAGTGACCCTGCCGCGCACCTCGCAGGCCCAGGCGTACGCCGGGCAGCGGGTCAGCATCTCCGAAGCACGGCCGGGAGACCTGGTGATCTTCTACCGGGACATGCACCACGTCGGGATGTACGCCGGCGGCGGGGTGATCGTGCACGCCCCCTACCCGGGGGCCCGGGTGCGCTACGAGAGCGTCAACGCCATGCCGGTCTCGGGGGTGATCCGGCTCTGAGCCGCCCGCACCCCGCCGGCGGCCGAGGCCCGTCCCGGCGCACCGCCCTGCTGCTCGCGGCCGGCGGCCTCGCCCAGCTGTCGCTGCCCGGCGCCGTCCCCGCGCGGCCCGCCGCGGCGGCCTCGGACGAGTACGCCGAGGTCTCGGCGCTGCTCGCCGAGCGGGCCCGGACGCTGGGCGAGGGGCCGCCCCCGCTGCCGCTGCGCGTCGGCTACCGGAACCTGCTGCTGGGCCCGGTGGACCGGGCCGGGCGGTCCACCGCCACCGCCGAGCTGACCGTCACGGTGACCGGGTACGACGAGCGGCCGGTGGTGCACCCGCGCCGGCTGACGCTGCTCCGGACCGCCGCCGGCCGGCGGATCGAACGCGAGGAGGCCGCCGGCGGGCCGCCGCCGCTGTGGGACCTCGGCACCGTCGGCGCGGCCGCCGGGGCGCGCTGCCTGGTGCTCGGGGTGGACGGCGCGGACGCCGCCGGCCCGGCCGCGCGCGCGGGGGCGGCCGTCGTCGGCGACCGGGCGGTGTCCGCCGTCGAGGCGCTCTGGGGCAGCGCCTGGGCGGGTCGGCTGCTGCTCGAACTGCCCGCCACGGGGGAGCAGTTCGCCCGGCTGCTGGCGGACGACCGGCCCGGCTGGTCGGAGCTCGCCGCGGTCACCGTCTCGGCGCCCGGCGCGCCCCTGCACGCCCCGGCCGACCGGGTGCTGGTCAACCCCGAGGTGTACGCGCGGCTGAGTGACTTCGGCCGGCAGGTGGTGGTCACCCACGAGGCGGTGCATGTGGCGACCCGGGCCGACACCCGGGCCTGGACACCGCTCTGGCTCTCCGAGGGGGTCGCCGACTGGACCGGCTACCGCGACTCCGGTCGCTCGGCCCGGCAGATCGCGCCGGAGCTGGCCCGGGACGTCGCGGCCGGACGGCTGCCCGCCGCGCTGCCCGCGGACGCCGCCCTCACGGCCGGCGGGGAGGGCCTGGCGCAGGCCTACGAGCAGTCCTGGCTGGCCTGCGACCTGATCGCCCGCCGGTACGGCCCGCAGCGCCTGGTGGCGCTCTACCGGGCGGTCGGCGCGGCTGCCCCCGGGGCGGACCGCCAGGCGTGGCTGGACGGGCTGTTCCGGGACCGGCTGGGCCTCGGGCTGGCCGAGTTCACCCGCCTCTGGCTCGCCGAGGTCCGGGCCCTGGCGGGCTGAGAAGGGCCGTACGGCGCCGTTCCGCTCAGCGCCGTTCGCCGGGTGCGGCCGCGGGCCGGTCCATGCCGTCCAGCAGGTCCTGCTCGTACGCGATGCCCGGCCGCACCGAGAACGAGACGGCCGGCACCGGCTCCGGGCGGGGCAGCACCACGGTGGCCGGGACCCGGTCGGTGCGCCGGGTCGAGCGCCAGAGCCGGACACAGGACAGTACGGTCGCGACCAGCAGCAGCACATTGCGCGCGGTCAGTACGGCGATCGCGCCGGGCCTGCTGGCGACCACGTCGCCGAAGACCAGCGGGAACTCCACCAGGGTCAGCGGGGTCGCGGCCAGGATCAGCAGCGCCACCGGCCGCTGGCTGGTGCCGCGCACGGTCAGGCAGACCGCCGCCGCGCCGACCAGCCAGACCAGGTACTGCGGGCTGATCACCCGGCTGGTCACGGTGAAGATCAGCAGCGCGGCGAGTGCCGCGTCGTACATGGTGGCGGCATTGCGCCGACGGGCGGTGAACCGCCAGAGCAGCAGCCAGCCGAAGCCGAGCACGGTACCGGCCAGCATCACCTTGCTGACCAGCGGCACCCACGGCCCGAGCATCTCGACCGAGCCGTAGTTCATCATCACCTTGCCGTCCCAGCTCCCGGCGATCCGGGCGAAGTGGATCGGCAGCGCGCCGACCGACTCCACCTCGATGCCGCGGTCCTTCTGGAACGTCAGGAACTCGAACGCGCCGTTCATCCCCGCCGCCAGCAGGAAGCCGATCGAGGCGGTCGCGGCGGCCGCGGCCGTCCAGGACCGCCGGGTGCGGCGGCCGGAGGGGGTGCCGATGAGGCCGAGCAGCGGCCAGATCTTGACGATGCCGCCGAGCCCGAGCAGCAGGCCGCCGATCGCCGGGCGGCGGATCAGCGCCAGCAGGCCGGCCACCGCGATCGCGGTCACGATCACGTCGTAGCGGTTGTAGATCATCGGGCCGAGCAGCGGGACGCCGGCCACCCAGACCCAGGCGCCGGTCAGGGCCCGGCCCTTGCGCAGCCCGGTGCGGACCAGCAGGCCCATCGCGAGCGCGTCGGCGATGCCGCAGATCACCCAGAACGAGACCAGGTACGACCAGGGCAGCAGGCCGGGCAGCAGGATCACCAGGGCGGCGCCGGGCGGGTACTGCCAGGTGACGTCGTCCAGCGGGAAGGTGCCGGTCTGCAGGACGCCGTACCAGCCGTGGTAGATCAGCCAGACGTCGGCGGTGATGTCCCCGCCGGGCATCCGGAGCACGCCGGTCACCAGGAGCATCAGCAGCGTCCGGGTGGCCACCCAGCTCGCGCCGAGCGCCAGCAGGGCGCCGGAACGGCCTGAGGGGCGCGTGGTGCGCTGCACGGGCTCGCGGCGGACGGCGAGCGCCGTGCCGGAGCCCTCGGCGCCGCTGGGTGTACCGGACTCGGTGGCCGGGGCCAACTCCACAACGCTCCCTCGTTCGTCTCGGACGTTCCGTCGGCGGCGCCGCGCGACGGACGCCCGGGCAGTCCGGGCGGGTCGGGACCGGCCGCCACCGCGGGGCCGGGCCGGACACGCCGACCGCCCTTGTCCTAGGACAGACCCGGGGAGGGAACGGTTGCCTTGCGTGGATCCGTTCCCGGCGGGTCGTCGTGTTGACCTATCGTACGGATCACCCAGCGGTACACCGAGCACCCCCCGACCGAGCGAGCCGTGGCCTGATGCACAAGACCTTGATCGTCACCAACGACTTCCCGCCGAGGCCCGGCGGTATCCAGGCCTTCGTGCACAACATGGCCGTCCGTCAGCCCGCAGGAAGCATCGTGGTGTACGCCTCCAGCTGGCGCGACGGCACCGAGGTCGCGCGCTTCGACGCGGAGCAGCCCTTCCCGGTGATCCGCGACCGTACGAAGGTGATGGTTCCCACACCCCGGGTCACCCGGCGGGCCGCCGAGATCCTGCGGGCGGAGGGCTGCGACTCGGTCTGGTTCGGTGCCGCCGCGCCGCTCGGGCTGATGGCCCCCGCCCTGCGCCGGGCCGGGGCCGGCCGGCTGCTCGGCATGACCCACGGGCACGAGGCCGCCTGGGCCCAGCTGCCGGTGGCCCGGCAGCTGCTGCGCCGGATCGGCGAGGGCACCGACGTGCTCACCTACCTCGGCGAGTACACCCGTTCCCGGATCGCCGCCGCGGTCGGCCCGGAGCCGGCCGCGCGGATGGCGCAGCTGCCGCCGGGCGTGGACGAGCGGACCTTCCACCCGGACTCCGGCGGTGCCGCGGTGCGCGAGCGGCTCGGGCTGGCGGACCGCCCGGTGGTGGTCTGCGTCTCCCGGCTGGTGCCGCGCAAGGGGCAGGACACCCTGATCGAGGCGATGCCGCAGATCCTCGCCGAGGTGCCGGACGCCGTGCTGCTGATCGTCGGTGGCGGCCCGTACCGGTCGGAGCTGGAGAAGCTGGTGGACGCCCGGGGCGTGCGCTCCGCCGTCCGGTTCACCGGCTCGGTGCCGTGGGAGGAGCTGCCCGCGCACTACGGCGCCGGCGACGTCTTCGCCATGCCCTGCCGCACCCGGCGCGGCGGACTGGACGTCGAGGGGCTCGGCATCGTCTACCTGGAGGCCTCGGCGACCGGCCTGCCGGTGGTGGCGGGGGACTCCGGCGGCGCGCCGGACGCGGTTCTGGAGGGCGAGACCGGCTTCGTGGTGCCGGGCGGCACGCCCTCGGCGGCGGCGGAGCGGATCGTCCGGCTGCTGCGGGACGAGGAGCTGCGCCGGCGGATGGGCGAGGCCGGGCGGCGCTGGGTGGACCGCTCCTGGCGCTGGGACCTGCTGGCCGGGCGGCTGACCTCGCTGCTGGCGGGCTGAACGCGCGGGCCCGGCGCGTACGGGTCCGGCGCGTACGGGTCCGACGCGTGCGGGCCCGACGCGTGCGGGCCCGGCACACACGCGGGTGCGGCCCGCCCCGGACGTCCGGGGCGGGCCGCACCCGCGTGCGGGCGGTCCTACTTGCGGTAGATCGCCTCGACGTCCGCCGCGTAGTCCTTCAGCACGACGTTGCGCTTGAGCTTGAGCGAGGGCGTCAGGTGGCCGCTCTCCTCGGAGAAGACGGTGTCGAGCAGACGGAACTTCTTCACCGCCTCGGCCTGCGAGACCGCCGCGTTGCCGTCGTCCACCGCCTGCTGAAGGGCGGCCAGCAGGTCCGGGTCCTCCCGCAGGTCGGCCACCGAGGCCCCGGCGGGCTTGCCGTTGAGCTGCTTCCAGTTCGGGAAGAAGTCCTCGTCGACGGTGATCAGACAGGCCACGAAGGGCTTGCGGTCGCCGACCACCATGACCTCGCCGACCAGGGCGTGCGCCCGGATCCGGTCCTCGATCACGGCCGGGGCGACGTTCTTGCCGCCCGCGGTGACGATGATCTCCTTCTTGCGGCCGGTGATGGTCAGATAGCCCTCGTCGTCCAGCGAGCCGATGTCCCCGGTGGCGATCCAGCCGTCCTTCAGGGTGTCGGCGGTGGCCTGCGGGTTGTTCCAGTAGCCGGTGAAGACGTGCGGCCCCTTGAAGAACACCTCGCCGTCCTCGGCGATCCGGACGGCGGCGCCGGGGACGGGCTGGCCGACCGTGCCGATCTTCGGCTTGTCCCACGGGTTGAAGGCGGTGGCCGCGCAGGTCTCGGTCAGGCCGTAGCCCTCCAGCACGGTGAAGCCGATGCCCCGGTAGAAGTGCCCGAGCCGCTCGCCCAGCGGGGCGCCGCCGGAGATCGCGTGGGTGGCCCGGCCGCCGAGCGCGGCCCGCAGCTTGCTGTAGACCAGCTTGTCGAAGACGGCGTGCTTGAGCTTGAGCAACAGGCCCGCGCCGCCCGCGTCCAGCGCCCGGCTGTAGGCGATCGCGGTCTCGGCGGCCTTGTCGAAGATCTTGCCCTTGCCGTCCGCCTGCGCCTTGGCCCGGGCGGTGTTGTACACCTTCTCGAAGACCCGGGGCACACCCAGGATCAGGGTGGGGCGGAAGGCGGCCAGTTCGGCGGTGACGTCCCGGATGTCGGAGACGTGGCCGAGCTTGATCGGGGCCATCGCCGGGGCGATCTCGGCGATCCGGGCGAGCACGTGGGCCAGCGGCAGGAAGAGCAGGACGGAGCTCTCGCCGGTGCGGAACAGCGGGGCCAGACGCTCCACCACGTTGCCGCACTCGGCCATGAAGTTGCCGTGGGTCAGCTGGCAGCCCTTCGGGCGACCGGTGGTGCCCGAGGTGTACACGATGGTGGCGATCGAGTCGGCGCCGGCCACCGAGCGGCGCTCGGTGACGGTGGCGTCGGTGACCTCGCGGCCCGCCTCCGCCAGCGCGGCGAGCGCCGGGCCCTCGATCTGCCAGGTGTGCCGCAGCTCCGGCAGCCGGTCCCGGACCTCCGCGACCACCGCGGTGTGGGTCTCGGTCTCGGTGAACACCGCGACCGCCCCGGAGTCGCCGAGGATCCACTCGACCTGCTCGGCGGAGGAGGTCTCGTACACCGGCACGGTGATCGCGCCGGCCGTCCAGATCGCGAAGTCCAGCAGCGTCCACTCGTACCGGGTGCGGGACATGACGCCCACCCGGTCGCCCGGCTCGACACCGGCGGCGATCAGGCCCTTCGCGGCCGCCCGCACCTCGACCTGGAACTGGGCGGCGGTCAACTCCTGCCACTGGCCGTCCACCTTGCGGCTGAGCACCGCGACATCGGGGTGCCGCTCGGCGTTCTGGTGCACGAGGTCGGAGAGGTTACCGCCGCTCGGTACCTGGTAGAGGGCCGGAAGGCTGAAGTCGAGCAAGACTGCTCCTCGTTCGCGACGCTGCGGGACGGCAGGACGTTACTGCCCGGTAGGCAGCTTCGGCCAGGGGGGTCGGCTCCGGTGTTCGAAGTGTCACACCTTGACCCGTCCGACCAGGTCGGGACCGGGCCGTTCGAATGGCACCCTACGGCAGCCCGAAGGTGACCGGCCGGTAGCCGTCGGCCACGGACCGTGTGCTCCGACGGCGGGGGCGCACCCGGGCGCCCCGGGGCGTACCGAGGGACCGGCCGGATCGCGGGGCGCGATAGCCTGCTCCGGGCGCACCCGGCCGAGCAGCCTCGGCCGGACCAGCACGGGACGACGCGGAGGGCCATTCCATGGCGGAGCACACCAGGTCGAGCATCACCATCGACGCGACCCCGGCGACGGTCATGGCCGTGATCGCCGACTTCGCCGCCTACCCGGCCTGGACCGGCGAGGTCAAGGAGATCGAGGTCCTGGAGACGGCGGAGGACGGCCGCGCCGCCCAGGTCCGACTGGTCCTCGACGCCGGCGCCATCCGCGACGAGCACGTCCTCGCCTACACCTGGGACGGCGACCGCGAGTGCGCCTGGACCCTGGTGCGCAGCCAGATGCTCCGCTCGCTCGACGGCTCCTACACCCTGGCCCCGCTCGGCGCCGGCCGCACCGAGGTCACCTACCAGCTCGCGGTGGACGTCAAGATCCCGATGCTGGGCATGATCAAGCGCAAGGCCGAGAAGGTCATCATCGACCGGGCCCTGGCCGGCCTGAAGAAGCGGGTCGAGGACACCGCCGCCGGCACGGCGCTCTGAGGCCCGGCGGCGCGGACGAACAGGGGCGGTACGGCATGACGGCGACACGCACCATCCTGGTCAGCGGCGACCCGGCGGCGCCCGAGGTGGCCGCCGCCACCGCCCTGCACGCCGCCCGGCAGGGCCGGCGCACCCTGCTGCTCGCGGCCGACGACCCGCACCGCACCCTGGACGCCGTCCTCGGCGTCCGGCTGGAGGCCGAGCCGGCCGGGTACGCGCCCGGCCTGGCCGTCGCCAGGACCGACGAGCAGGCCGCCTTCCGGCACGCGCTCGACGAGATCGGCGGCCGGCTCAAGCCCGCGCTCGACCTGCTCGGCGCCGACCCGCTCGACCCCGAGGAACTCACCGCGCTCCCCGGCACCGCCCGGCTGGCCCTGCTCCGGGCGCTGCCCGCGGTCGAGGCCGAGGTCCTGGTGGTGCTCGCCCCGCCGCCCGCCGATCTGATCGCCACCCTCGCCCTGCCCGAGCAGCTGGAGCGCTACCTGGCCCGGCTCGTCCCCGAGCAGCGCCAGGCCGCCCGGGCCCTGCGGCCCCTGCTGGCCGGCCTCGCCGGGGTCCCGATGCCCGCCGACTGGCTGTACGAGACGCGGGCCAAGGCCGCCGGCGCGCTCGCCGCGGCCCGCGCCGCGATCACCGCGCCCGGCACCAGCGTCCGCCTGGTCACCGCCGCCGACGCCCACCCCTTCGCGGAACTGCGGCGGATCCGGGCCGGCCTCGCCCTGCACGGCCACCGCCCGGACGCCGTGGTGGTGCACGGGGTGCTGCCGGAGGCCGCCACCGACTCGCCCGACCCTTGGCTGGCCGCCCTCGCCGGGCGCCGCCGGGACGAGCTGACCGCGCTGGCCGCCACCCTGGACGGCATCCCGCTGCTCACCACCGGGCCCGCCGAGGCCACCCTGGAGGCCGTCGCCGACTGCCTCTACGGCGCCGGGGCCGGTCCGGAGGCGCGGGCCGCCGGGCCGTGGACCGTCGAGGACCGGCTGGCCGAGGACGGTCTGCTGGTCTGGCACCTGGCGCTGCCCGGTGCCGCGCGGGAGGACCTGGACCTGGTCCGGCGCGGGGACGAGCTGGTGGTCGGCCTGGGCGCGCACCGCCGGGTGCTGGCCCTGCCGTCGGCGCTGCGGCGGTGCACGGTCGCCGGCGCGGGCCTGCAGGACGGGGTGCTGGCGATCCGCTTCGCCCCCGACCCGGCCCTCTGGCCCAGGTAGTCGCCCTCTCGCCTCCGGGGCGCTTTTGTCCGGTGCCGACGGTCGGCGCTCCCTCGCTCCTACGTCGCTCCCTCGCGCTCTCCCTTTCGGCACCGGCGCGCCCCTTCGGCTCGGGGCGGGAGTCGCCCGCTCGCATGTGAGGTGCCTCGGGGCGGGGTCGCCCGCTCGCCTTCCGTGCAGGGGGCGCAACGGGGTCCGGTAGCGTCGGGGCGGGTGGCCGCGGGCGCGGGCACCGTTGCTGAGGAGGCGCGCGCGATGACCACCACCGACCGGACCGAGCCCACCGCCGAGCACCCGTTCGGGCCGGAGTTGGGCCCGCTGGTGGACGAGGTGCGCCGGTTCGCCTCCGTCGTCGGCGAGAAGGCCCAGGAGGCGAGCGCCGAGACCCTGCTCTCGCTGGCCGGGCTGGCCGACCGGCTGCGGGAGAAGCAGCCCGAGGTGTACGACCACCTCGCCGCCGCCGGTACCGGCCTGGCCGCCGCCGGGGCCGAGCTGCTGGCCGCCTACCGGGCCGCCGTGGCGGGCCACGAGCACCGCTGGACCGCCGGGGAGCCGACCCGCACCGAACGGGTGGACCTCGACGACGCAGCTGAGGGACCGTCCGCCAAGCAGTGAATCCCTGATCCCCTCCGGGTCACGTCCCGGCTTCACCCTGTGACGCCACCGGTGAAAATGTACGACTTTTGAAGGGGCTCGGTCCGGTTGGCCGCAGATTGTCTTCGGTTAATGTATGCGACGGTGTGTACGGGGGCTTGGTTGGGCGGTAGCGTTCCGTCCAGCGGGAACGAGTGAATAGCTGAGGGACACATGGCTCTGACCATCGGCGTCGACGTCGGCGGGACCAAGATCGCGGCAGGTGTGGTCGACGAGGCCGGCGAGATCCTGGCCCGGACCAGGGTGCCCACCCCGGCCGACCCGCAGTGGGCGGTCGACGCCATCGCGCAGGCCGTGCGCGAACTCAAGGAGCAGTACCCCGACGTGGTCGCGGCGGGCATCGGAGCGCCCGGCTTCGTCGACCGCGAGCGTTCGACGGTGATCTTCGCCCCCAACATCGACTGGGAGGACGAGCCCCTGCGCGGCCGGGTCGAGGAGCTGACCGGCCTGCCCGCGGTGGTCGAGAACGACGCCAACTGCGCCGCCTGGGCCGAGTACCGCTTCGGCGCCGCGGCCGGCCACAGCGACATGGTGCTGATCACCGTCGGCACCGGCATCGGCGGCGGCCTCGTCCTGGACGGCCGGCTGCACCGGGGCCGGTTCGGCGTGGCCGGCGAGATCGGCCACCTCAACATGGTCCCGGACGGCCTGCCCTGCGGCTGCGGCGGCCGGGGTTGCTGGGAGCAGTACGGCTCCGGCCGCGCCCTGCGCCGGTACGGCCGGGAGCGCGCCGCGGAGGACTCCGTGCGTGGCAAGCGGATGCTGGAGCTCAACGACGGCGTCGCCGAGACCATCCGCGGCATTCACATCACCCAGGCCGCCGAGGAGGGCGACCCGCTCGCCCTGGAGTGCTACGCCGAGCTGGCCGACTGGCTGGGCCGGGGGATGGCCGACCTCGCGGCGCTCTTCGACCCGGCCGTCTTCGTCCTCGGCGGCGGTGTCTCCGACTCCGGCCGGCTGCTGCTCGACCCGGTCGCCAAGGCCTTCGAGCACTACCTGACCGGCGGGGTGCACCGCCCGCGCGCCGAGGTGGTGCTCGCCTCGACCGGTTCGGCCGCCGGGATCGCCGGCGCGGCCGACCTGGCCCGCACGGTCTGACCCGTCCCCTCGCACCGCCGACCGGCGGCCCGGTTCCCCGCGGACCGGGCCGTCGTCGTTCCGGGCCGCCGGGGGTGTCGCGCCGTCGGCGGCCCCGGCGGTCCGGGCGGTAGCGTCGTCCGGGACGCCCAGGGGAGGACCACCGATGACCACCGCACCGGCCGAACTTCCGCCGCCCGCACCGGGCCGGCTCCGGCTGCTCAGCTACAACGTCCGCTCCCTGCGGGACGACCGGCATGCGCTCGCCCGGGTGATCCGGGCCTGCGAGCCGGACCTCGTCTGTGTACAGGAGTCGCCGCGCTACTGGCGCCCCGAGGGGCAGGCCGCCTGGCTCGCCCGGGCGACCGGCACCGTGGTGCTGAGCGGCGGCGGCCGGATCGCGGCCGGGCCGCTGCTGCTCGGCCGGCTCGGCGTCCGGGTGCGGGCCGTCCACGACCGGCTGCTGCCGAAGACCAGGGGGCTGCACGCGCGCGGCTTCGCGACCGCGCTGGTCGAGGTGGCCGACGCGGCGCCGTTCACCGTCACCAGCTGCCACCTCAGCCTGGACGCGGACGAGCGGCTGCGGCAGTTCGGACTGCTCACCGGACAGCTGCGGTACGCCGGACCCGGCGTGATCGCCGGGGACTTCAACGAGCACCCGGACGGGCCCGGCTGGCGGTCGCTGGCCGACCGGCTCCAGGACGGGTACGCGGTGGCACCCTGGGGCGGCGAGATGACCTCCGTGCCCGAGAATCCCTACCAGCGGCTCGACGCCGTCTTCGCCACCCCCGACATCGAGGTGCTGGCCTGCGGCGTCCCGCACGGACTGCCCGGCGTCGCCGAGGCCGACCTGCTGGCCGCCACCGACCACCTGCCGGTCCTGGCGGTGCTCCGGCTGCCCGCACCGGGACCGGGTCCCGCCGGCCGGTGACACAGCCGCGCGGCGCGGCACACCTCTCGGGTGCCGCGCCGCGCGGGCGTACTGCCGGGGACGTGCTACGGGCAGCTGATGACGGTGTCACCCGCCGCCGCGGTGCAACTGTCGGTGCCGGAGCCGCCGTTCAGGGTGTCGGTGCCGGGACCGCCGTTGAGCGAGTCGTTGCCGATGCCACCGGTCAGCCGGTCGTTACCGAGACCGCCGAGGAGCGTGTCGTTGCCGGACCCGCCGTCGACCGTGTCGTTGCCCGAGCCGGCGTAGACGGTGTCGTTGCCGCCGCCCGCGTTGACCGTGTCGTTGCCGCCGAGGGCGCAGATGACGTCGCTGCCGCCGGTGCCGAACAGGGTCTCGCCGTTGGCGGTACCGATGATCGTGCAGCCGTGGGCGTTGTTGACGCCGGTGTTCGTGGTGGCGGTGTTGTTGGCCGGGACGGGGTCGGCCTGGGTGGCGCCGACGGTGGCGGTGTCGGTGAGGGTACCGGTGGCCCGGGGCTCGACGGTCACCGTGACGGTGGTGCTCGCGCCGGCGGCGAGGGTGCCGAGGGTGCAGTTGGCGGCAGTGGCGGTGGTGGTGCAGCTGCCCTGGCCCGGCGCGGCCGAGAGCACGGTGCCCGGGCCGGTGAGCGAGTCCGTGAGCGTCACCCCGGTGGCGCTCTGGCCGGTGCTGCGGTTGGTCACCGTCACGGTGTACGTCGGGGTGTCGCCGATGCTGGTGGTGCTCGGGGCGCTCCTGGTGACGGCCAGGTCGACACCGGCCGGGGCGTTCACCGCGGTGGTGGCGTTGGCGGTGTTGTTGGCCGGGACGGGGTCGCTCTGGGTGGCGCCGACGGTGGCGGTGTCGCTGAGGGTGCCCGCACCGGTGGTGCCGACCGTGACCGTGACGGTGGTGCTCGCGCCGGCCGCGAGGGTGCCGAGGGTGCAGTTGGCGCTGGTGGCGGTGGTGGTGCAGCTGCCCTGGCCCGGCGTGGCCGAGAGCACCGTGCCCGGACCGGTGAGCGCGTCCGTGAGGGTGACGCCGGTGGCGGCCGCGGCGCTGTTGTTGGTGACCGTCACGGTGTACGGCGCCTGGCCGCCGGCGGTGACGGTGGCGGGGCCGGTCTTGGTGACCGAGAGGTCGACCCCGGTCGGGGTGCCGGCCGCGCCGTCGTAGCGGGCGAGGGCCATGTCGCCGTTGCTGAAGCCGGCCGCCAGGATCCGGCCGTCCGCCTGGACGGCGGTGCCGAGCGCCTGGTCGAAGCCCCCGCCGAAGTCGGTGGTGGTCCTGCCGTCGCCGCTGAAGCCGGTGTCGAGGGCGCCGCTCGGGGTGTAGCGGGCGAGCGCGAAGTCGCTGGCGCCGCCCGACGCCGTGGAGCCGACGGCGACGATCGCGCCGCCGGACTGCACCGCGACGCCGTAGGCGATCTCGCCGCCGCCGAAGTCGGTGGTGACCTTGCCGTCGGTGTCGAAGCCGCCGTCGAGGTTGCCGGCGCTGTTGTAGCGGGCCAGCGCGAAGTCGTTGCCGGTGTACCCGGCGGCGACGATCTTCCCATCGGGCTGCAGGGCCACCGCGTGGGCGAACTCGACGCCGCCGAACGTGGTGGCGACCTTGCCGTCGCTGCTGAAGCCGGTGTCGGGGGCGCCGCTCGGGGTGTAGCGGGCGAGCGCGAAGTCGTAGTTGCCGGCGCCGCTGCCGGTGTACCCGGCGGCGACGATCTTCCCGTCGCTCTGCACCGCCACGGCGCGGGCCGCGTCGGCGCCGTCGTCGAAGTCGGTGATGACCTTGCCGTCGGTGTCGAAGCCGCTGTCGAGGCTGCCGTCGGCATTGAGCCGGGCCAGCGCGAAGTCACCCCCCGTCAGACCCGCGACGACGATCCGTCCGTCACCCTGCACCGCCGCGCCGAACGCGTCGTCGGCGCCGCCGGTTCCGAAGTCGACGGTCACCTTGCCGCCGGTTCCGAAGCCGGTGTCCAGCGAGCCGTCGGTGTTGTACCGGGCCACCGAGAACCAGCCGACGCCGCCCTCGGGCACCTCGCTGCGGCCGACCGCCACAATCCTGCCGTCGGCCTGGAGGGCGAGGCCGCGGGCCTCGTCCGAGCCGCCGGCGAAGTCCGTCGTCACCTTGCCGCCGGTTCCGAAGCCGGTGTCCAAGGATCCGTCGGCGTTGTACCGGGCCAGCGCGAAGTCGTCCCCGGCACCCGCGTAGCCGGCCACGACGATCCGGCCGTCCGCCTGGACGACGACACCGCGGGCCTCGTCGGCCCCGCCGCCGAAGTCGGTGGTCGTCCTCCCGCCGGTGCCGAAGGCCGGATCGAGGTCGCCGGGCGCGGCGAGCGCCGCCCCGGGGACCGCCAGTGCGAGCAGCAGGCCGGCGGCTGCCGCCGCGCCGAGCCGGCCGGATCCCGGCCATGCGCGGGGCCTGGACCTGGACCCGGATCGGGGCCCGGACCCGGACCCGGACCCGGGATCGGGCTCGGCCTTGGACCTGGACGTGGGAAAACGGTCCACTTCGAGTCTCCTCGTTGTCACGCCGACCCCTGGTCCGGTGGTCCTCGTGCCGAGGTCCGCGCGGCGGCGGCGTCGCCTCACGGGTGCACCGCGCACCCGCCACCCCGGACGGCCCCTCGGGTGCGAGGGGTGCCCGGTCCCGGGGCGTCGGCACACAGCTTCGGGCGGTCCCCCGTGGCGGCCCGGCAGGTCGGGGCGCCGCTGCACCCACTGGCCGCCGAACTCCACTCCGAGGAGTGACCGCGGGGCCGGGCAGACACGCCGACGGCCTCCCGGACGGTGCCCGGGAGGCCGTTGCGACGGACGCCCGGGCACGGCCCGGGCGCGGGAGTCCGAGGGGTCAGACGACGGCGCCGCCGTGCGGGTCCTCGGGCTCGTCCTCGTCGCGGTCCTTCATCCGGACCACCAGGGTGGCGAAACCGCCGAGGAAGGAGGCCACCCCGACCCAGGCCGGCCAGCCGGAGACCTCGCGCCAGACCACCGCGTCGAAGAGCAGCAGCGCTGGCCCGCCGAGCACCGCCAGCCAGGCGAACTTGGCGGTGGTGTCGGCCTCGGGCAGCGGCGGCGGCTCCGGCGGGACGAAGTGGCCCTCGTCGGTCTCCTCGGACAGCTCGAAGTCGCGCGGCCCGGCGGAGCCGGCGGCCGGCATCACCGGGCGGCCGGAGCGGGGGCGCGGCTGGGGCGCCAGGTCGGAGAGGTCGCCGGGCTCGCCGGGGAGCCGGTCGGCGCCGGAGGGGTCCTTGAAGCCCTTGAGCTCGCCGCGCGCCCGGAGGTTCTCGACCTCGGGCCAGTTGGGGTTGTTGAGGTCCACCGGGTCGTCGAACTGGGCGACCAGCGCGGCGAAGATCTCGTCCTGCTCGGCCTGGCTGCGCTCGGGTGCGCGCCGGGTCCGGGACGGCTCGGCCGCCCCGCCGCCCTCGCCCGCGACCGGGGCGTCAGCGGAGCCTGAAGCCGAGCCGGACGCCGGTCCCGATCCCGTGCCGGAAACCGGGCCCGGACCCGACGCGGTCCCCGAGCCCGAAGCCGGGCCCGAGCCGGACCCGGACGCGCCGGCCGTCGTCGCCTCGCCGCCCGTCGCCGGGGCCGCCGCGCCCCCGGCCGGGCCCCGGCCGGTCTGCTCGCCGTCGGCCCGCCCGGCGCCCGGCCGCGCGCCGCCCGTGGTCGCACCGTCCTCGCGGGGCGCGTCGTCCTCGCCGCCCGCCGTGCTGCTCTCGTGCACTTCCGGCCCTTCAGCCTTGGTGGTGGTCGGATTTCACCGGGATGACGCCCGCCGCGTGCGCGGGAGCCAACCGTCGGATGAAGTCCTGGGCGGCCGCGAATATTTCCCCCGCGTCGTGGTCCAGCGTCGCGACGTGATAGCTGCGCTGGCACAGCCGCTCCGTCACATCGGTCGAGGATATCCGGGCCAGCACCAGCTCGGAGTTGGCTGCGGAGACCACGTGGTCCTGCGGGCTGCGGAAGAGCAGCACCGGCTGGGTCACCCGGGGCAGCCGGGCCTGGACGTCCTTCCACAGCCGGGCCAGCGACCAGGCGGCGTGCAGCGGGGTGCGGTCGTAGGCCAGTTCGTCCGCGCCGGGCCGGGCGATGTCGTTGGCGACCCCGGGCACGCTCGGCACCAGGTGCCGCAGCACCGGCAGAATGACACTCGCGGGGTTGTCCGACCGCACCGACGGGTTGACCAGCACCAGCCCGGCGATCCTCGGCCCGTGCACGGAGGCCAGCCGCAGTGCCAGCCCGCCGCCCATCGACAGTCCGAAGACGAAGACCCGCTCGCACTGCCCGGCCAGCGTGAGCAACTCCCGCTCGACCTCGGCGTACCAGTCCTCCCAGCGGGTGAGCTGCATGTCCTGCCAGCGGGTGCCGTGCCCCGGCAGCACCGGCAGCCCGACGGTGTACCCGGCCCGGGCCAGGTCCTCGGCCCAGGGCCGCAGCGACTGCGGGGAGCCGGTGAACCCGTGGCAGAGCAGGACGCCCACCGGCCCGCCCCGGTGGCGGTACGGTTCGGCGCCGGGCAGCAGCGACATGGCGGGCTCCTTCGCGGGCGAGGACGCTGGAGGGTGGCGCTGGAGGTGGCACTGGTACGAGCGGTACGCGCTGGACGTGCGGGGGCGTCCGGGGACCGGCCGGCACCGGAGGCTGCGGAATTCGCATCGTCCCATGTGCCCGCCCGCCCCGTACACCCCCGCCGGGCACCGGGCCGCCCCGCCCCCGGGACACCCCGCCGGGGCGGGGTGGGGCACGGGCGGACACCGAAGGGCATTAGGATCGACCGGTCCGCAATACAGGAGGCCCGGGTTGTTCTACCGACTGATGAAGATGATCGTCGCGCCACTGCTTCGGATCTTCTTCCGGCCGTGGATCGAGGGTGAGGAGAACATCCCCACCGAGGGTGCCGCGATCATCGCGAGCAACCACCTCTCGTTCTCGGACTCCTTCTTCTTCCCCGCGCTGATCAAGCGCCGGGTGACCTTCATCGCCAAGGCGGAGTACTTCACCACGCCGGGCATCAAGGGCCGGCTGACCGCCGCCTTCTTCAAGGGCGTCGGCCAGCTCCCGGTCGACCGCTCGGGCGTGCGCGGCGCCGGCGAGGCGGCGATCCGTTCGGCGATCGCCGTACTGGACCGGGGCGAGCTGTTCGGCGTCTACCCGGAGGGCACCCGCTCGCCCGACGGCAAGCTCTACCGGGGCAAGGTCGGCGGCCTGGCCCGCGTTGCCCTGGCCACCGGCGCGCCGGTCATCCCGGTCGCGATGATCGACACCGAGAAGGTGCAGCCGCCCGGCCAGGTGGTCCCGAACTTCGGCACCCGCCCGGGCATCCGGATCGGCCGCCCGCTGGACTTCTCCCGCTACCACGGCATGGAGAACGACCGCTTCATCCTCCGTTCGGTGACGGACGAGGTGATGTACGAGATCATGCGGCTGTCCGGCCAGGAGTACGTGGACATCTACGCGACCGCCGCCAAGCGGCAGCTCGCCGACGACAAGAAGAAGGCCGACGCCGAGCGCAAGGCCGTGCAGAAGGCCGAGCAGGCCGCCGCCAAGGCCGAGAAGGCCGAGGCGGAGAAGCTGGAGAAGGCCGAGCAGGAGAAGGCCGCGCAGGAGCAGCAGAAGGAGCCCGGGTCGGCCTGAGTCGGGGCCGACCCGGCGCCGGGGGAGGGCGACAGGGATGACGGACGGCGGCAGAGCCGGGGCGGCGCGCCCGGGCACGGTCGGCGCGGCGGTGGCGGCGGGCGGCATGTCCGTCGAACTGCCGCTCTGGCGGGCGATCTCCTCCTTCCGGGTGCTGGCCCTGGGCTACGCACTGCTCCGCTACTTCGACTCCTACCTGTCGTTCCTGCACCCCGTCGCGGGCTGGATCTACCTCGGCGCGCTGACCCTCTGGACGCTCGCCTCCACCCGGGCCTTCTCCGGCCCGCAGCGCTGCACCTGGTACGTCCTCACCACCGACCTCACGCTGGTCGTCACCGGCATCGTGATGAGCGGCATGATCGACGATCCCGCCCGGATCAGCCACGGCGCGCCGACCCTGCCCACCATCTGGGCGGCCGGCACCGTGCTCGGCTTCGCCGGCCGGGGCGGCTGGCGCTGGGCGGCGGCGGCCGGCTCGGTGATCGGGGTGGCCAACATCCTCGGCCACGGCGGCGCGACCGGCGACAACGTCCACAACATCGTGCTGCTCATGGTGGCCGGCTGCGCGATCGGCTATGTGATCGAACTGGCCCGGGCCAGCGAGGCGACGCTCACCCGGGCGCTCCAGGTCGAGGCGGCCACCCGGGAGCGGGAGCGGCTCTCCCGGGACATCCACGACGGGGTGCTGCAGGTGCTCGCGCTCGTCCAGCGCCGGGGCACCGAGGCACCGGCCGGCGGCGCCGACCTCACCGAGCTGGGGCGGCTGGCCGGCGAGCAGGAGCGCGCCCTGCGCGCGCTGATGAGCGGTGGGCCGCTGCCCGAGCAGCGCGCGCCGGAGCAGCCGCAGGACCTCAGCGCCCTGCTCACCCCTTACACGGACGAGCGGGTGACCGTCTCGGCCCCCGGCACCCCGGTGCTGCTGCCCGGGCGGACCGCCGGTGAGCTGGCCGCCGCCGTCGGCGCCGCGGTGGACAATGTGCGCCGCCACGCCGGGCCCGGGGCGCGGGCCTGGATCCTGGTCGAGGACGAGCCGGAGGCCGTCACCGTCTCGATCCGCGACGACGGTCCCGGCTTCGCGCCGGGGCGGCTCGGCGAGGCGGAGCGGGCCGGGCGGCTCGGCGTCTCCCAGTCGATCCGGGGCCGACTGCTGGACCTCGGCGGCACCGCGGAGCTGTACTCGGCGCCCGGGGAGGGCGTCGAGGTGGAGCTCAGGGTCCCGCGCACCGCGTCCGGCGCCCCGGCCGGCCTCCTGTGACACCTTCCGCGAAAGGGTTCCGCGCATGACCACCGACCTGTCGACCGATCAGCAGGCGGCCGCCGGCCGTCCGGTACGGGTGATGGTGGTGGACGACCACCCGATGTGGCGCGACGCCGTCTCCCGGGACCTCGCCGAGGCCGGGCTGGACGTGGTGGCCACCGCCGGGGACGGCGAGGAGGCCGTCCGCCGGGCCCGCGCCTGCTCCCCGCAGGTCGTGGTGCTCGACCTCAACCTGCCCGGCCTGTCCGGCGCCGAGGTCTGCCGCCAGGTGGTCGGGCACGACCCGTCGGTGCGGGTGCTGGTGCTGTCCGCGAGCGGCGAGCACGCGGACGTGCTGGAGGCGGTGAAGTCGGGTGCGACCGGCTACCTGGTCAAGTCGGCCGGTCGGGAGGAACTGCTGGACGCGGTGCGCCGCACCGCCGTCGGCGACGCGGTGTTCACCCCCGGCCTGGCCGGGCTGGTGCTCGGCGAGTTCCGCCGGCTGGCGGCCGAGCCGCCCGCCCCGGCCGCGCCGGTCGTCCCGCAGCTGACGGCCCGGGAGACCGAGGTGCTGCGGATGGTCGCCAAGGGGCTGTCGTACAAGCAGATCGCCGACCGGCTGGTGCTCTCCCACCGCACGGTGCAGAACCACGTCCAGAACACCCTGGGCAAGCTCCAGCTGCACAACCGGGTCGAGCTGGTCAGGTACGCGATCGAGCAGGGCCTGGACGACGCGGTGTGACGCCCGGGCGGGGTGTGCGGCCGCGCCACCCCGCCCGGTACGTCGTCGGAGCCCCCGGTGCCCTGTCGGCCCGGTGACGGCGGCTCAGCGCGGGACGCCGGCCACCGTCCCGCGCAGCAGTCCGGCGACGATCTCCACGCCGTCCCTGGTGAGCACCGACTCGGGGTGGAACTGCAGCCCGGCGAAGCCCGGCCCGCGCAGCGCGTGCACGTCCCCGGTCAGCGGGTCCCGGGCCACCTCGACGCCCGCGGCGGCCAGCCGGGTGGCGTCGGCGTCGGTGCAGCGCGCGGTGAAGGTGTTGTAGAAGCCGACCGTCCGCTGGTCGCCGAAGAGGTCCACGCTCTCCTGCGCGCCCTGGTACGGCACCGCCTTGCGGACCAGCGGCAGCCCGAGCGCGCCGGACAGCAGCTGGTGGCTGAGGCAGACGGCGAGCAGCGGGGCGGTGCGCCGGCCGGCCCGGACGGCGGCCAGCGCGTCGGTGACGATCGGGCGCAGCACGGCCATCTTGGGGTCGTCCTCGGCGGCCGGGTCGCCCGGGCCGGGGCCGAGCACCAGCGCGCCGGGGTGGGCGGCGACCCGCTCGCGCAGGCCCGGCTCGTCGAACCGGGCCACGGTGACCCGGTGGCCGAGCGAGGTCAGCAGGTGGCCGAGCATCGCGGTGAAGGTGTCCTCGCCGTCGACGACGAGGGTCTCCAGCTCCTCGGTGATCCGGGCCGGCTGCTGCATCCGCAGCCAGAACGGGGCGAGGCCGGCCCGGCGGGCGTCCAGCGCGGCCTGGACGCGGTGGTTGTCGCCGAGTCGCGGGCCGTTCCGGCCGGCCGTCCGGGCGGGGGCCGGGCGGGCGCCGATGGCGGTGAGCACCCCGGCGGCCTTGGCGTGGGTCTCGGCGACCTCGCCGTCCGGGTCGGAGTGGCGGACGAGGGTGGCGCCGACCCGGACGGCGAGCCGGCCGGTGGCCGGGTCGATGTCGGCGGTGCGGATGCAGATCGGGGAGTCCAGCAGCTGGCCGCCGCTGGCCGAGCGGCCGATCAGGGCGAGCGCGCCGGAGTAGTAGCCGCGGCCGCCGCGCTCGTACCGCTTGATCACCCGGGTGGCGTTCTGCACCGGGCTGCCGGTGACGGTGGCGGCGAACATGGTCTCCTTCAGCACCTCGCGGACGTCCAGCGAGGTGCGGCCGCGCAGCTCGTACTCGGTGTGCGCGAGGTGGGACATCTCCTTGAGCCGGGGGCCGAGCACCTGGCCGCCGAGGTCGCCGACGGTGCACATCATCTTGAGTTCCTCGTCGACCACCATGGTCAGCTCCTCCAGCTCCTTGGGGTCGTGGAGGAAGGAGATCAGCGAGTCCAGGTCGGAGCCGGCGGCGGGATAGCGGTAGGTGCCGGAGATCGGGTTCATCACGACCGTCCCGCCGCTCTGCCGGACGTGCACCTCGGGGGAGGCGCCGACGAGCACGCGGTCGCCGGTGTGCACGAGGAAGGTCCAGTAGGCGCCGCGCTCCTGCTCCAGCAGCCGCCGGAACAGGGTCAGGGCGAGCGCGGGCGAGAAGTTGTCGAGGGTCGCGGTGAAGTCGCGGCGGACGACGAAGTTGGCGCCCTCGCCGCGGCCGATCTCGTCCTCGATCACCCGGCGGACGATGGCGGCGTACTCGGCGTCGTCGATGTCGAAGCCGCCGTCGGTCAGGGCGACCGGCAGCTGCGGCAGCGCGGCCGTGACCTCGGCCAGCGGCAGGGCGTACTGCTCGGTGACCGAGAGGGCCTGCAGCGGGGTGCCGTCGTCGTGCGCCTCGAAGCCGCGCTCGCGGATCTGCCGGTAGGGGACGAGGGCCAGCAGGTCGTGGACGGGGCCGTCGGCGGGGACGCCGTGGCGGACCGGCAGGTCGGCCAGCCGGTCGTGGCTGCCGACGGTGCCGAGCAGGATCTCGACGGTGTCCGGGGCGGTGCGGGGTGTGCGGCGGTGCAGCAGGGCGAAGGCCGGCGCGTCGGCGGCGGTGAGGCGGGCGAGCAGGTCGGCGGCACTGGTCACGGTGGCGGCGTTCCTTCCGGGATGGCTTCTGCGGCGGGGTGGGTTTCCGCTCCGGGAGGCTGCCGACCGGCTGGTGGAACGCCGACGGCCGCCCCGGGGGCGGCCGTCGTGTGCGTCTAGGAACGCGCTGACTGTGGGCCACCCAGAGGGTCGGCCCACCACCAGGATCGCGTGTGCGGCGTGTTCACGGGACCGAGCCTAGCGGATCCCCGGACGGGCGTGAGGCCCGTCACCCGATTGTCCGCAAGGTGTCTCATCCCTCGGGCAGTGGTCACAATTCGGTTGCCGTACCCCGTAGCCTTGACCGCGTGACCGTGACGAATCCCCACACCTGGCAATCCCTGCCCGCGGCGCAGCAGCCCGAATGGCCGGACCAAGAGGCTCTGCGCAAGACCCTTGCGGACCTCGCCTCGTATCCGCCGCTCGTCTTCGCCGGCGAGTGCGACCAGTTGCGCGCCCGACTCGGTGCCGTGGCCCGTGGTGAGGCGTTCCTGCTGCAGGGCGGTGACTGCGCCGAGGCCTTCGACGGTGTCTCGGCGGAGCACATCCGCAACAAGCTCAAGACCCTGCTGCAGATGGCGGCCGTGCTCACCTACGCGGCCTCGGTGCCGGTGGTGAAGGTCGGCCGGATCGCCGGCCAGTACTCCAAGCCGCGCTCGAAGTCGACCGAGACCCGTGACGGCGTGACCCTGCCGGTCTACCGGGGCGACTCGGTGAACGGCTTCGAGTTCACCCCCGAGTCCCGGATCCCGGACCCGGAGCGGCTGAAGCGGATGTACAACGCGTCCGCCGCGACGCTCAACCTGGTGCGCGCCTTCACCACCGGTGGTTACGCCGACCTGCGCCAGGTGCACGCCTGGAACCAGGACTTCGTGCGCAACTCGCCGGCCGGTCAGCGCTACGAGCAGCTGGCCCGGGAGATCGACAACGCGCTGGCGTTCATGAACGCCTGCGGTGTCGCGCCGGAGGAGTTCCGGACGGTCGAGTTCTTCTCGTCGCACGAGGCGCTGGTCCTGGACTACGAGACCGCGCTGACCCGCGTGGACTCGCGCACCGGCGAGCTCTACGACGTCTCCGGCCACATGGTGTGGATCGGCGAGCGCACCCGTCAGCTGGACCACGCGCACATCGAGTTCGCCTCGAAGATCCGCAACCCGATCGGTGTGAAGCTCGGCCCGACCACCACGGTCGACGAGGCGCTCACCCTGATCGAGAAGCTGGACCCGGAGCGCGAGCCCGGCCGGCTCACCTTCATCACCCGGATGGGCGCGGGCAAGGTCCGCGACGCCCTGCCGACCCTGGTGGAGAAGGTCACCGCCTCGGGTGCGCAGCCGGTCTGGATCTGCGACCCGATGCACGGCAACACCTTCGAGGCGTCCAGCGGTCACAAGACCCGCCGCTTCGACGACGTGCTCGACGAGGTCAAGGGCTTCTTCGAGGTGCACCGGGCGCTCGGCACCCACCCGGGCGGCATCCACGTGGAGCTGACCGGCGACGATGTCACCGAGTGCGTCGGCGGCGGCGACGAGGTGCTGGTCGACGACCTGCACCAGCGCTACGAGACGGCCTGCGACCCGCGGCTCAACCGCAGCCAGTCGCTGGACCTGGCGTTCCTGGTCGCCGAGATGTACCGCGGCACCGTCTGAGACCGTCCCGAATGTGAGCGAAGCCTCTCCGGCCTGGGGTTTTCCCCGGCCGGAGAGGCTTTTGCGTGCCCGGATCGACGGGTAAGGTGAGGCTTAGTGAACTAAGGCAAGCCTTAGTCAAGATCCACTCGCTCAGCCCCCGGGAGAGACCGCGATGTACGTGTGCATGTGCCATGCGGTCACCGAGGACCAGGTGAAGCGGGCGATAGACGCGGGGGCCGACACCCCGCGCCAGATCGCCAAGGGCTGCAAGGCCGGTACCGACTGCGGATCCTGCGTCCGGCGCATCCAGGCCCTGCTCGGCGAGCACGGTGCCCGGCCCTGCCCGACCGCCCGGCTGGCCGCCAAGCTGGGTCTGGCCGACCCGGGTGCCGAGTCGGAGGCCGAGCCGGACCCGGCGCCGGTGGCGGCGCTGCGCGTCGCCTGAGCCCCGGCCCGCGGGTCGCGGCGCCCGGTCCCGCTCGGGACTCCGGCCCCGGTCAGGACTCCGGCTGCTCGATCAGCTGCGCGAGGTAGAGCGCCTCCCCGAGCTTCTCCAGCAGTTCGAGCTGGGTGTCGAGGTAGTCGATGTGGTGCTCCTCGTCCGCCAGGATCGACTCGAAGATGTTCGCCGAGGTGACGTCGTTCTTGGCGCGCATCACCACGATCCCGCGCTTGAGCCGGTCGATCGCCTCGACCTCGACCTGCCGGTCCGCCTCGAACATCTCCTTGACCGTCTGGCCGATCCGGACGTGGAACAGCCGCTGGTAGTTGGGCAGCCCGTCGAGGAAGAGGATCCGGTCGGTGAGCACCTCGGCGTGCTTCATCTCGTCGAAGGACTCGTGCCGGGTGTACTTGGCGAGCTTCGTCCAGCCGAAGTTCTCCTGCATCTTGGCGTGCAGGAAGTACTGATTGATCGCGGTCAGCTCGGCGGTGAGCTGTTCGTTGAGGAACTCGATGACCTCGGTGTCGCCCTTCATGGCGTTGCCTTCCTGCTGTGCGTGCGGGACACGGCCGTTACCCTCCGGCTGCACGCATCCTGGCATCGGGGTGGGAACAAATTCCAGTAAGTTCACACTCACTAGGACATGTTTCGGAATATCCGATTTGCCCGGTCCTTGAGCCGTACGAGCGGGGCGTGCGAGGTGGGAAAGGGGCGCGCGCGGCCCGCCGCCCGCCGTCTGTCACCATGGATCCATGGGTCAGTCCGAGCAAGAACCGTCGTCGCCGTCTGACCCCCGGCTCCCGCCGGGCCAGCGGGTCCAACGCGGCTGGCCCGCCCTGCACTACGGACCGGTACCCCGGTTCAAGCCCCTGACCTGGGACCTCCAGGTGTTCGGCGCGACCGCCTCGGCCGAGAAGCACAGCTGGGACTTCGAGGGCTTCAACGCCCTGCCCCGCACCACCGTCCGGGCCGACCTGCACTGCGTCACCCGCTTCTCGGTGCTCGACAGCGACTGGACCGGGGTGGCCGCCGCACTGCTGCTCGACCTGGTGCCGCCGGACCGGGACGTCACCCACGTCATGGTCTGGGCCGAGTACGGCTACAGCGCCAATCTTCGGCTCGCCGACTTCGCGGCCCCCGACACCCTGCTCGCCACCCATCGCAACGGCGAGACGATCACCGCCGAGCACGGCTTCCCGGTCCGGCTGGTCGTCCCCCGGCTGTACGCCTGGAAGGGGCCCAAATGGGTCCGGGCGGTCGAGTACATGCGGGCCGACCGGCGCGGCTTCTGGGAGGAGCGCGGCTACCACAACCGGGCCGACCCTTGGCGCGAGCAGCGGTACTCCCACCAGGAGGAGCCGGGCGACGGCCCGCTCCGGTAGGGCGTCGTAGGGGAGTGGCTCCCGGCAGACGCGTGGGGCCGTTCCTAGAAGAACGGGAAGGTGACCGTCACCACGGTGCGCTGCGGCCTGCGCTCGCCGGCCGCCGGGGACTGACCGGTCACCTTGCCGGTGCCGAACAGGTTGACCCCGCTGCTCTGCATCGCGAACCCGGCCGCCTGGAGCGCCTTCTCCGCGGCCTCCTTGCTCATCCCGGTCACGTCCGGGACCGCCACCATGCCCTTGCTGACCACCAGTGCCACCGGCGTGTTCTCCGCCACCTGCTCCCCGGCCGCGGGCGAGCTGCTGATCACCGAGCCCTCCGGCACGGTGTCGCTGAACGTCGAGGTCACCGTGCCGGCCGCCAGCTGCGCCCCGGCCAGCGCCGGGGCGGCCTGCGCGGACGGCTTGCCGACCAGGTCCGGTACGGCGATCCGCTTCGGCCCGCGCGAGACGGTGAGCGTCACGGTGTCGCTCTTCCGGGACCGGGTGCCGACCCCGGGGTCGGCCGCGACCACCTGGCCGGCCGGGACGGACTCGCTGTACACCTCGGTGATCCGACCGTGCATGCCGGCGGCGTCGAGGATCCGCTCCGCCTCGGCCCGGTCCTTGCCGAGCACGCCCGGCACCGTGCCGTACACCGCGCCGGAGATCGCGTACGTCGCCCCGCCGACCAGCAGCACCAGGGTGGTGAGCACGGCCGCCCAGATCAGCGGCTTGCGCGGCAGCCGGCGGCGGGCGGACCCGGAGCCGGACCGGCGGGCGCGGCGCGTCCGGACCGGCGGCGGCTCGTCGTACGGACGGGGCTCGGTGAGCAGCTGCTCCATGACGTCCGGCGGCACGTCCAGCACACTGGTGCGCTCGACCGGGGCCACCGGGGCCACCGGGGTGAGCACCGAGGTCGCCTCGCCGGTCGGGTACCGGGGGCTGGGGCGGGTGGAGGCGGGCGGCTCGGCGTCCAGCTGGGCCGGGGTGAGCCCGCGGCGGACCCGCTGGAGCGCGGCGAGCAGCTCCACCGCGTCGTACGGGCGGAGGTCGCGGTCGCGGGCGCAGGCCCCGGCCACTATCGCGTCCAGCTCGGGCACCACGCCGGGCACGGTCGCGGACGGCGGCGGGACGTCCTCGTGCAGATGCCGGTACATCACCTGGACCGGGTTCTCGCCGGTGTGCGGACGGCTGCCGGTGAGCATCTCGTACAGCAGGATGCCGGCCGCGTAGACGTCCACCCGCCGGTCGGTCTCGGCGCCGGGGTGGATCTGTTCGGGCGCCAGGTAGGAGACGGTGCCGAGCACGGTGTCGGTGGTCGAGGTGCTGGAGGAGGCCGCGCCGTCGGCGGCGTTCAGCACCCGGACCAGGCCGAAGTCGGCGACCTTGACCAGGCCGTCGTCGGTGATCAGGACGTTCTCGGGCTTGACGTCGCGGTGCACCAGCCCGGCCCGGTGGGCGGCGCCGAGCGCGGCGAGCACCGGCTCCAGGATGTCCAGCGCGGCCCGGATGGAGAGTGCGCCGCGGTCGTTCAGCAGGTCGCGCAGGGTGCGGCCGGGCACGTACTCCATGGCGAGGAAGACATGGCCGCCGTCCGCGCCCTGGTCGAAGACGTTGACCACGTTGGGGTGCGCGAGCCGGGCGACGGCCTTGGCCTCGCGGATGAAGCGGGCGGTGAACGCGGCGTCCCCGGCCAGCGAGGGATGCATCACCTTGAGCGCGACGACCCGGTCGAGCCGGGTGTCGGTGCCCCGGTAGACGGTGGACATCCCACCGGCGGCGATCCGCCGCTCGACCCGGTACCGGCCGTCGAGCAGGGTACCGATCAGGGGGTCGCGCAAAGCCATGTCCACCCGGCGAGTCTAGTGCGGGGGTGGTCGGCGGCTCCGGGGGACACCGCCCCCGGAGCCGCTCTGTGCCCGCTTTGTGACACCGGACGTACGTACGGCCCGCCGCTAGAACGCGGGGTGCTCGCGGGTGTCCAGGTCGGCGCGGCCGGCCATCGCGGAGGAGGCCTCGGCGTGGAAGCGGCGCGGGATCCGGCCGGCCCGGTACGCGAGTCGGCCGGCCTCGGCGGCGTGCCGCATCGCGTCGGCCATCAGCACCGGTTCCTGGGCCCGGGTGACCGCGGAGGCCAGCATCACCGCGGCGCAGCCCAGCTCCATCGCCAGCGCGACGTCCGAGGCGGTGCCGGCGCCGGCGTCCAGGATCACCGGGACCCCGGCGCCCTCCACGATCAGCTGGAAGTTGTGCGGGTTGCGGATGCCCAGGCCGGAGCCGATCGGCGAGCCCAGCGGCATGACCGCCGCACAGCCGACGTCCTCCAGCTTGCGGGCCAGCACCGGGTCGTCGTTGGTGTACGGCAGCACCGTGAAGCCGTCGTCGACCAGGGTCTCGGCGGCGTCCAGCAGCTCGATCGGGTCCGGCAGCAGGGTCCGCTCGTCGGCGATCACCTCGAGCTTCACCCAGTCGGTGCCGAGCGCCTCGCGGGCCAGCCGGGCGGTCAGCACGGCCTCGCCGGCGGTGAAGCAGCCCGCCGTGTTGGGCAGCACGCGGATGCCGTTGCGGGTCAGGACGTCGAGCACCGAGCCCTGGGTGGCGGCGTCGACCCGGCGCATCGCCACCGTGGTCAGCTGGGTGCCGGACACCTGG
This sequence comes from Streptomyces sp. XY431, assembly GCF_001279805.1. Classification (NCBI taxonomy): domain Bacteria; kingdom Bacillati; phylum Actinomycetota; class Actinomycetes; order Kitasatosporales; family Streptomycetaceae; genus Streptomyces; species Streptomyces sp. XY431. Next base: position 59,241 of record NZ_LGDO01000230.1, on the reverse strand, counting down.
AGGGCCTGCTCCAGGACCTCCAGGCTGGGGGCGCCGCCGGTGCCCATGATCAGCCGGGAGGAGAAGGACTCCCCGGCGATGGTGAGAAGGTCGTCGGCCATCGGTCAGCCTCCCTGGACGGCGGTGAGGATTTCGATCCGGTCGCCCGCGGACAGTGCGGTGAGCGGCCACCGGGTGCGCGGCACCACGGTCTCGTTGAGGGCGGCGGCGACCCCGGAGTGGGCCTCGCTGAGGGTGGCGACCACCTCGGCCAGGGTGGTCGAGGCGGGCACCTCGCGCGGCTCGCCGTTGACGCTCAGCCGGACGTTCGGGGTGGTGTCGCTGGTGCGGGGGCTCATGCCGGGACCTTCGTGAATCGGTGGGGGGAGAACGGGCGGGCGAGCTCCGGCAGGTCGCCGGTGGCCAGGTACTCGGCGAGGAGGTCGCCGGTGACGGGCGTCAGCAGCACGCCGTTGCGGTAGTGGCCGGTCGCGGCGACCAGGCCGGGCAGGTCGGTCGGGCCGAGCAGCGGCGCGTTGTCCGGCGAGCCGGGCCGGAGCCCGGCGCCGGTCTCCACCAGCGGCAGCTCGGTGATGCCGGGCACCAGCTCGTGCGCGTCGCGCAGCAGCTCGTAGACGCCGCCGGCGGTGACCGTGGTGTCGTGGCCCTGCTCCTCGGTGGTCGCGCCGATCACCAGCTCGCCGTCGGCGCGCGGCACCAGGTAGATGTGGCCGCCGCGGACGACGGCGCGGACGTTGCGGGACAGGAACGGCCGGTAGGCCTCCGGCACCCGCAGCCGCAGTACCTGGCCCTTGACCGGGCGGATCGCGGGCAGCACCCCGGGGGGCAGGCCGGCCAGCAGGTGGCTGCGCGAGCCGGCCGCGAGCACGACCTGCCCGGCGGTGAGGGCCGTGCCGTCGGCGAGCCGGACGCCGGTCGCCCGGTCGCCCTCGACCAGCAGTTCGGCGGCCTCGGCGCGGCGCAGCACCACGCCGGCCCGTTCGCAGGCCCGGACCAGGGCGGCGGCCAGCCGGCGGCCGTCCACCTGGTGGTCGCCGGTGACGTGCAGTCCGCCGCGCACGCCGGGGGCGAGCATCGGCTCCAGCCGACGGGCCTCGCGGCCGGTGAGCCACTGCGAGTCCAGGCCGAGCCGCCGGTGGAAGGCGTGCAGTTCGCGCAGTTCCTCGCGGTCGTCGGAGTCCAGGGCGACGGCGAGGGTGCCGCACTGCCGGTAGCCGGTGTCCAGGCCGCCGCTCGCCCCGGTGAGCTCGGCAGCGAAGGCCGCCCAGCGCTCGTTGGAGGCCATGCCGAGGCGGAGCAGGGGCTCCTCGCCGTACTGGAGTTCGGTGACCGGGGCGAGCATGCCCGCCGCGACCTGGGCGGCGCCGCCGCCGGGGGCCGGGTCGAGCACGGTGGCCCCGAGGCCCCGCCGGGCCGCCTGCCAGGCGACCACGAGCCCGATGATCCCGCCGCCGACCACCAGCACCTCGGCGCGGTCGCCCGATGCCAAGCGTGTCAAAGTCGCTGCTCTCCCTTCGCCGGTATGACCCGGATCAGGTTCGGACGGTCGCGGGCCGTGCCAGCCCGCCTCTCAGCCCGGTTCGCCGGGCTCCCGTGATGGTGCCCCCACCTTAACTCCGGGGGGTCGGAGGGCTGAAGGTGCCCGCGACGGGCCCGACGAGCGGGCAGACCTAGGTCCGAGGGCCTGCGACCCGGCTCAGTACAGTGACGGGCGTGGCTGAGCTGAGCGGAACGGGACAGACGGATCGGGTGGTCGTGGCCGGCGCGGGACTGGCCGGGGCGCAGTGCGCCGCGGTGCTGCGGCGGGACGGCTGGGAGGGGCGGATCACGCTGGTCGGCGAGGAGCCGCACGCGCCCTACGACCGGCCGCCGCTCTCCAAGGACGTCCTGCTCGGCAAGACCGACAGCACCGCCCTCGACCTCGACTTCGGGCAGCTCGACGTCGAACTGCTCACCGGCCGCCGCGCCACCGGGCTCACCCCTGGCGGCCCCGGCGCGGCCGGCACGCTGCACACCGACGCCGGGGACGTCCGGTACGACGCGCTGGTGATCGCCACCGGCTCCGAACCGCGGGTCCTGCCCGGAGCCGAGCGGGCCCACCTGCTGCACACCCTGGACGACGCGCTGGCGCTGCGCGCCCTGCTCCGCCCCGGTCTGCGCCTGGTGCTGGTCGGGGCGGGCTGGATCGGCGCCGAGGTGGCCACCGCCGCCCGGGCGGCGGGCTGCGAGGTGACCGTGGTCGAGGCCGGGCCGGCGCCCGTCCCCGGCGCGCTGCCCACCGAGGTCGGCCGGGCGATGGCCGCCTGGTACGCCGAGGCCGGGATCGGGCTGCGCTGCGGCACCGGGGTGGCCGCCGTCGAACCGGGCGCGGTGCTGCTCGCCGACGGCTCGCGGCTTCCCGCGGACGAGGTCGTGGTCGGCATCGGCGCCCGCCCGGCCACCGGCTGGCTGGCCGGCACCGGCGTCGAGCTGGACGCGGCCGGCGCCGTGCTGGTGGACGAGCGGCTGCGCACCACCGTGCCGGGCGTCCTCGCGGCCGGCGACTGCGTCGGCTACCCCTCGGCGCGCTCCGGCACCCGGCTGACCGTCCAGCACTGGGACCACGCGCTGCAGTCCGGCGAGGCCGCCGCCGCCACCCTGCTCGGAGCGGACGCGCCGCCGTACGACCCGGTGCAGTACTTCTGGTCGGAGCAGTTCGGGCGGATGGTGCAGTACGCCGGACGGCACGGCGCGGACGACGAACTGCTGTGGCGCGGCTCCCCGGACGGCGCCGACTGGTCGGTGCTGTGGCTGCGCGACGGCGTCCTGCGGGCGCTGCTCGCGGTGGACCGGCCGCGCGACCTGACCCAGGGCCGGCGGCTGGTCGAGCGCGGCGCCGTGCTGGACCCGGTCCGGGCGGCCGACCCGGCCGTTCCGCTGAAGTCGGCGCTCGCCGGGTAGCCGCCGGGAGGCCGATTGGTGCGCGGGGGGCCGCGGAGGTGGCAGTCTGGTGGGGTGAGTGAGATCGAAGCCAAGATTGAATCCCTGGTCCCCGCGTGGCTCTACCTGCCCGACATCTCCGAGCGGTGGGGTGTGGTGATCACCGAGGTCCGCAACATGGTCAAGAAGGGTGAGCTGATCGCCGTCCGTCGCGGCCCCAACAAGTCGCTGCAGGTCCCGGCGGCGTTCATCGACGAGACCGGCCTGGTGAAGCACCTGCTCGGCACGCTGACGGTGCTGCGCGACAGCGGCTTCAGCGACGACGAGATCCTGGTGTGGATGTTCACCGAGGACCCGTCGCTGCCCGGCACCCCGATGCAGGCGCTCTGCGAGAACCGGGCCACCGAGGTGAAGCGGCGGGCCCAGGCGATGGCGTGGTGACGGACCGGCGCGGACGGCTCGCCGACGCCCGGCTGTACCTGTGCACCGACGCCCGGCGCGAGCAGGGCGACCTGGCCGGGTTCCTGGACGCCGCGCTGTCCGGCGGCGTGGACATCGTCCAGCTCCGGGACAAGGGCCTGGAGGCCAAGCAGGAGCTGGCCGCGCTGGAGGTCTTCGCCGACGCCTGCCGCCGGCACGGCAAGCTGCTCGCGGTCAACGACCGGGCCGATGTCGCCCACGCGGCCGGCCCCGACGTGCTGCACCTCGGGCAGGACGACCTGCCGGTGCCGGCCGCCCGCGCGATCCTCGGCGAGGACGTGCTGATCGGGCGCTCCTGCCACGCCGAGTCGGAGGTGGACGCGGCGGCCGTCGAGCCCGGCGTCGACTACTTCTGCACCGGTCCGGTCTGGCCGACCCCGACCAAGCCGGGCCGCTTCGCGCCGGGCCTCGGCCTGGTCGAGTACGCGGCGAAGCTGTCCACCGGGCGGCCGTGGTTCGCCATCGGCGGCATCGACCTCGGCAACCTGGACGAGGTGCTGGACGCCGGGGCCCGCCGGGTGGTGGTCGTCCGGGCCATCACCGCGGCCGAGGACCCGGGCGCGGCGGCCGCCGAGTTCGCCCGGCGGCTGCGCGCCGTCTGACCCCGGGGCTCCCGGCGGTTTCCAGGGGCCGGCGGGGCCTTCCGCGGTCCTCGCGGTCTTCGCGGTCTTCGCGGTCCTCGGGGCCTTTCGGGGCCGTCGTCGTCCGGCTCAGTACTTGCGGACGGTGGCGGCCTCGGCCAGCGCCAGCAGGGCCGCCCGGGCCTGCCCGTCCGCCAGCGGGGCCGCGTCCAGCGCCTTCAGCGACTGGTGCAGCAGCTCGTCGATCCGCCGCTCCACCCGCTCCGGCGCCCCGCTGCGGGCCACCAGCTCGCGCAGCCCGGCGACCTCGGCGGGCGTCAGGTCGGGTGCGCCCAGCCGCTCGTCCAGCCGGCGCGCCTCGTCGGCCGGCAGCCCCCGCATGGCGTGCGCGACCAGCAGCGTCCGCTTGCCCTCGCGCAGGTCGTCGCCGGCCGGCTTGCCGGTGACCGCCGGGTCGCCGAACACGCCGAGCAGGTCGTCCCGCAGCTGGAACGCCTCGCCCAGCGGCAGGCCGAACGCCCCGTAGGCCTCCACCAGCCGGGGCTCGGCGCCCGCGAGCAGCGCGCCGACCTGGAGCGGCCGCTCGATCGTGTACTTGGCCGACTTGTAGTGCAGGACGGTCTGCGCCCGCTCCAGTGCGCCGCCGTCGGTGGAGTCCCCGGCGACCGGCTCCAGCACGTCCAGGTACTGGCCGACCATGACCTCGGTGCGCATCAGGTCGAACATCGGCTTGGCGGCCAGCACCGCCTCCGGGTCCAGGCCGGAGTTCAGGAACAGCTCGTCGCACCAGATCAGCAGCAGGTCGCCGAGCAGCACCGCGGCCGAGGCGCCGTACTGCTCGCGGTCGCCGCGCCACCCCCGGGCGCGGTGCAGCGCCTCGAACCGGCGGTGCACGGAGGGCAGACCGCGCCGGGTGTCGCTGCGGTCCATCAGGTCGTCGTGGACCAGCGCGCTGGCCTGAAGCAGCTCCAGCGCCGCCGCCGCCCGGGTGATCCCCTCGCCCCTGGCCGGGCCGCCGGCACCGCGCCAGCCCCAGTAGCAGAAGGCCGGGCGGAGCCGCTTGCCGCCGTCCAGCAGGAAGTCGCGCAGCGCGTCGGTGACCGGGTCCAGCTGCGGGGAGACCTTGCTGAGCAGGGCCGACTGGCCGTCCATGAAGCCGACGAGGGCGGCGTTGACGCGCTCGCGCACGTCCTCCATGTCAACGGGGTTGGCCGGCCGCGGGCTGGACGAGGTCACGATGGGGCTCCGGAGGTAGCTGGGGTGCAGCAAGGGTATCCGGGGCGGAGGAGAACAGCCGTACGGGCGAGATTCGGCCGGACGGGTGAAGCGCTGTTCACCCGGGCTTCGCACCCGCCCCCGGCGCAGTCCGTCCGGGGTTCGCTCCTCGTCCATCCGATGTCTCAAAACATGGGACGGAGTTGTCCGAGCCCTTCCGCCGACGGCTAACCTGCCACCATGGCACTCGGTATCGCTTCGACCAGACCGGACCGCGCACAGACCGTCCGCGACCTGCTGGCGGCCGGAAAGCGGTCCTTCTCCTTCGAGTTCATGCCGCCACGCACCGAGGTCGGCGAGCAGAAGCTCTGGGACGCCATCCGGCGGCTCGAACCGCTCGACCCCAACTTCGTCTGCATGACCTACGGCGCCGGCGGCTCCTCGCGGGAGCGCACGGTGAACATGGTCGGCCGGATCGCCACCGAGACCACGCTCACCCCGGTCGCCCACCTGACCGCCGTCGACCACTCGGTCGCGGAACTGCGCAACATCATCGGCCAGTACGCCGACCAGGGCGTCCGGAACGTCCTCGCGGTGCGCGGCGACCCGCCCGGCGACCCGATGGGCGAGTGGGTCAGCCACCCGGAGGGCGTCACCTACGCGTACGAGCTGGTCGAGCTGATCAAGGGCATCGGCGACTTCTGCGTCGGGGTGGCGGCCTCGCCCAACATGCACCCGAGGTCGACCGACTGGGACGAGGACATCCGGCACTTCGTGGCGAAGATCCGCTCCGGCGCCGACTACGCCATCACCCAGATGTTCTTCGAGGTCGACGACTACCTGCGGCTGCGCGACCGGGTGACGGCCGCCGGCTGCGAGACGCCGATCATCCCGGAGATCATGCCGGTCACCAACGCCCGGCAGCTGGAGCGGTTCCCCCAGCTGAGCGGCGCGCCCTTCCCGGCCGAGCTGGAGGCCGGGCTGCGCGCGGTCATCGACGACCCGGTGGCGCTGCGCGAGGTCGGGATGGAGCACGCCACCGCGATGTCCGAGCGGCTGCTCGCCGAGGGTGCCCCCGGCCTGCACTTCATCACCCTGAACCACTCCACCGCGACCCTGGAGATCTACCAGAACCTCGGTCTGCACCAGCGCTGAGCTGCGCGCTTCCCACCCTTCGGGGCGCCCTTCCCGGTAGGCCCGACGGGTGGGAACGCGATGCGGTACCCGGGCCGTTGAACGGGTACAGTCGCGGCACACGCGCGGCGGGCGCGGGCACGCGACTGGAGGTAGCGGGCGGGATGGGGATCGGATACCTGCTGCTGTACGCCGCGTTGGCGGTGGTGGCGCTCTGGCTGGTCGCCGAGCTGCTGCTCCAGAACCGGGCCCCGCTGCACTGGCGCGGCCTCGCCCTGGTCGGCTTCCTCGCGGTGGCCGGCGGCATGGCGATGGGCTCGGTCCCGGTGATCGGCGGGGGCGCCGCGATGTTCGCGGTGGGCCAGACGTTTGTGACGCTCTCGGTGAAGCGCGGGTACGGGGCCGGCTGGTCGCTGCGCCGCGCGGACGGGAGCCTGCCCGGGCCGCTCGCCAAGGTGCCGCTGCTCGGCGCGCTCACCGGCGGCGGTGCGGTCGCCGCCGCTGCCGTGGTCGCGGCGGAGCGGGTCGGCGAGGTCGGCGCCGTCGAGGAGGCCCGGCCGGCCGCGGACAGCGCGCCCCGGCTGCCGGAGGAGGCGCCCGTCGAGCAGACCGCCGCCTTCGAGATGCAGGAGCTGGCCGCCGACGGGGTCTACGCCGCCGCCTACTACGAGCAGCAGCAGACCGAGGTGCTCCACGCGGTCGAGAACACCCAGGCGGCGCCCCAGCAGGACGCCTACGCGGAGGCCTACCAGGGCGGCTACGACCCGGCGCAGCAGCAGCTCCAGCAGCAGGCCGGCCAGTACGGCTACGAGCAGCAACAGCAGCAGTGGCAGGCCCAGCAGCAGCCGGTGTTCGGCTACGACCAGGGCTACGGCGGCTACCAGCAGCAGGACCCGTACGGCGGCTACCAGCAGCAGCCGGACCCCTATGCGGCCTACCAGCAGCAGCCCCAGCCGCACGAGCAGCAGCACGACCCGCAGCACGACCTGCAGCAGGCCGGCCAGTACGGCTACGAGCAGCAACAGCAGCAGTGGCAGGCCCAGCAGCAGCCCGACCAGCAGCACCCCACCGGCATCCCCCAGCAGCCGCAGTACGACCAGTACGGCTACCAGCAGCAGCCCACCTGGCAGCAGCACCAGGGCTGAGCCCCGCCGGAGCCCCGCCGGAGCCCGGGCGGGGCGTCGGGGTGGGACTCAGGCCGGGCCGATGAGGTTGGCCACGATGCAGGCGGACATGCCGACCCGGGCCAGCCCGCCACCGGGATGAGCGGCGCCGCCGGTCAGGTAGAGGCCCGGGTGGTCCTCGTTCGGCGCCTGGAGGAGGTCGCCGTCGAGGCCCGCCAGGGCCGGCGGCGGGACGGAGCCGAAGAAGGAGCCGGTCTCGCGCTCGGTGTGCTCGGGCGTGCGGACCACCCGCCAGAGCATCCGCTCGCGCAGGCCCAGACCGGCCGCGTCGACCTGGTCGAGCATCCGGTCGGCGAAGGCCTCCGGGACACCGGGAACGCCCCAGTCCAGGTCGAGCGACGGGGTGGTCGCGGTGAGCACCACGGCCTCGTGCCCCGCCGGGTGCAGCGAGGGGTCGTCCGGCCGCAGCACCTGGACGGTCGGCCGGTCGTCCAGCGGTGCCCCCGGGTCGAACACCCCCGCCAGCTCGGCGGCCGGGTCGGCGGCGTGCACGACCGTGCGGTGCGGGGTGCCCTCCGGGCGTTCGCCGCGCAGCGCCAGCAGCACCGAGACCCGCCCGGGGACGCCGTGCAGCCGGGACGCCGAGGCGGGCCACTCGTCTGAGCTCTCGGCCGGGCCCATCCACTGGGTGTGCAGCACCCGCGCGTCGATCGAGGAGACCACCAGGTCGGCGTCGATCCGGTCGCCCTTGGTCTGCACACCGGTCACCCGGCCGTCCTCGACGACCACCCGGGCGACCGGCGTCCCGAACCGGAACTCCACCTTGCGCTGCTCGCAGCGGCGGAAGAAGGCGTCGGCCAGGGCGCGCAGGCCGCCCTCGACGTACCAGACGCCGAAGGACTGCTCCATGTACGGCAGCACGGTGGCCCCGGCGGGGGCGGTGCGCGGATCGAGGCCGAACCGCAGCGCGTGCTCGTGCAGCAGGGCGGTCAGCCCGGGGTGCCCGCCGAGCTCCTCCGCGGCGACGTCGGCGAGTGTCCACCGGCGGGGCCCGCGCCGTCGGCCGAACAGGCCGCGTCGGGCCGGGGCCGCGCCCGGCACCGGGTACGGGTCGGTGTGCAGCGCCGTGGGGTCGGCCGGCAGCGGCTCCTCCAGCAGCGGGCGGCGGGTGGCCTCCCAGACCGTGCGGCCGTGGTTGAGCACGGTGGCCCACCGCTCCCCGGAGCCGGGGCCGAAGGCCCCGTCCAGGGCCTGGACCACGCCGCCCCGGGAGGCGTTGGGGAGGGACACCGCCGTGCCGTCGGGGAAGAGGTGCCGGCTCTCCGGGTCGACCGGGCGCAGCCGCACCAGCTCCTCCAGCGGCTCGCGGCCGGTCTTCAGCGCGAGGTCGCGGTAGACGGCGGGGAGGGTGAGCAGGCCGGGGCCGGTGTCGAAGGCGAAGCCGTCCCGCTCGTAGCGGCCGACCATGCCGCCGTAGGTGTCGCGTGCCTCGCAGACCGTCACCTTGTGCCCGAGGGTCGCCAGCCGCGAGGCCGCCGCGAGTCCGCTCATTCCTGCGCCGATGATGACGATCCGTGCCATGGCTCGATCCTAGGTGCGGCGGACGGCCTCCTCCGCCACCGGGCGTCCGGCGGCTGCGCGGGCGGCCCGGCGTTCGCGGCGGCGGGCGCGGAAGGCGCGGATCCGGTTGATCGCGAACCACACCAGCAGGATGCCGACCAGCAGCAGGACGGCGGAGATCGAGGCGGCCAGCCAGGGGTGGAAGATCGCCAGGGTGACCAGTCCGGCCACCGAGATGTCCTCGGCCAGCGAGACCACGATGTTGCTGGCGGGCTCGGGCGAGGTGTTCACCGCCATCCGCAGCGAGGCCTTCACCAGATGGCTGACCAGCGCCGTCGTGCCGCCCATCGCGCCGGCCGCGACCTCGCCCAGCGAGCCCGGGTCGGTGGCGGCGGCGGCGATCAGGGCACCGACGGTGGCGCCGGCGATCGGGCGGACCACGGTGTGGACGGCGTCCCAGACGGTGTCCACGTATGGGATCTTGTCGGCCACCGCCTCCAGCAGGAAGAGGACGGCGGCCGCGATCAGCACATCGGTGCGCTCCAGGGCCGGCGGCACCGAGTCGGCCCCGCCGAACCGGCCCAGCAGGCCGAGCAGCAGGACCACCGCGTACGCGTTGATCCCGCTCGCCAGTCCGCTGGTGAAGATCAGCGGGACGATCGTCATCGGTTCCCCGTCCGTTTCCTGCTCGCGATCCGGTCCGGTGTTCGGTCCGGCCTCGCCGTACCGTACCGGGACGCCGCCGCCAGGGCCCGCGGTTCCCGCCCCCGACCGTCTGAGTACGGATACTCAGACGGTCGATTGAGTACCTGCACGGATGCCCCGCGACCTGCGAAGACGTCACAGTGGTGGCACCGGGACGGCGGCGCGTCGGGCGCCTGCGGCCCGAGGGGCGGACGATCGGCGTCCGGCGGTCACGGGGGACCGGCGGAAGCGCGTCGAGGGGGTGTCCGCCCCGGAGCCGGTCGGAGACCGCGCACCGCCGGCACGGGGCGGCGGAGCGCGGTCAGGGGGGACCGGCACCTCCGGGGGACCGGGAGTTCCGAAGCGCCGTCCGTGGGGGACGGCGCTTCGGCGACCGGCGGGGGCGGCCGGACGGGCCGTCGCGGGGCCGAATCGCCACCGGGCCGAATTGTCAGTGGTGCCGTTCACGATGGAGGAGCACGGACCACCCGGTCCGCGCGCTGCCTCGGAACGGGGGAGACCATGACCATCAGTCACCCTGAGCACGTCACCGCCCGCCTCCACTCCGCCGCCTACCGACCGGGGGCCGCGCCGCGTCCCTCCGCCCACCGCCCGCCCGCCGCCACCGGGGCCGACCCGGTGCTGCGCCGCCTCGCCGCCCCGCCCGCCGCACTCGACCTGCTGGCCGAGGCCCACCGCACCCTCGACCGCGCCCGCTCCCTGGCGGACCCGCTGGAGCGGTACGCCGCCGCGCACCTCGCGGCGCTGCGCACGGTGGCAGCGGTGCTCGCCGTGCGCGGCCGCCCGGAGAAGAGCGAACGCCGCCGCCGGGCGATCCGCAGCGCCTGGGAGGTCCTGCCCGAGGTGGCGCCCGAGCTCGCCGAGTGGGCGCCGTACTTCGCCGCGGGCGCGCGCCGCCGGGCGGCCGCCGAGGCGGGCATCAGGGGCGCGGCCTCGGCCCGTGACGCCGACGACCTGATCCGCAACTCCGCCCTGTTCCTCCGGCTGGTCGAGCGCCTGCTCGGCCTGCGGGCCGCTCCGCCCGCCCCGCGGCTGCCGCTGGACGGCATGGGCGGGGAGAGCGGCGAGGGCGGAACGGACGCCGGCACCCGGGAGGCCGGTTGACCGGGGCGGCGCCGATCGGGGCGGGGCGGGGGGTCAGGGGAGGGGGAGCGGTCGGTCTAAGGTTGGAGACAACCTGATCGACCCTGCACGTGCCAAGGAGCCTCGCCTTGTACCCGACGCGTCCCCGCAGCGCCCTGCGTACCGCCGTGGTGTGGGAGGTGGTGCGGGCCGCCCTGGAGAAGCGGGTGGCCGAGCTGGACCAGCCGGTGCTCGACGTGGTCGACACCGGTGGAGGCACCGGCAACTTCGCCGTGCCGGTGGCCCGGCTGGGCCACCGCGTCACCGTGGTCGACCCGAGCCCGGACGCGCTGTTCGCCCTGGAGCGCCGGGCCGCCGAGGCCGGCGTGACCGATCTGGTCCGCGCCGTCCAGGGCGACACCCAGACGCTCCCCGAGCTGGTCCCGCCCGGCACCGTCGACGCGGTGCTCTGCCACGGCGTGCTGGAGGTCGTGGACGACCCGGCGGAGGCGCTCGGCAGCCTGGCCGGCACCCTGCGCCGGGGCGGTTTCGTCAGCCTGCTGGCCGCCAACCGCAACGGCGCGGTGCTCGCCCGGGCGCTCGGCGGCCACTTCGCCGAGGCCCGCGCGGTGCTGGGCGCCGCCGACGGCCGCTGGGGCGAGCAGGACCCGATGCCGCGCCGCTTCACCGGCGAGGAGCTGGACCGGCTGGCGGTCGGGGCCGGTCTGCGGGTCGAGTCGGTGCACGGCGTCCGGGTCTTCGCCGACCTCGTCCCGGGCGTCCTGGTGGACACCGAGCCCGGCGCGATGGAGGCGCTGCTCAAGCTGGAGGAGGCCGCCGCCGGGCAGCCGGCCTTCCACGCCGTGGCGACCCAGCTCCACCTGCTGGCCACCCTGGCCTGACCGGGCGGACCGCCGCCGTTCGCCGACGGACCTCCCAGCGTTCGCCGACGGACCGACGGCGCGTCTCCCGCTCGTTTCCCCGCCTTCTCCTCGGGATCTCCCCAGGTCCGGACCGATTCCACCGGATCGGGCACTAGTCCGGCCCCCGCCGCGTTGAGTGTGGTGCGGCGAGGAGCCGCCGAAGCGGCCGGGCCCACGCGTGGTCGACCACTCCGTCACGAGCCCGTGGACCGTATGATCTGGGTAAAGCCGGAAAGCATGACCGCCGGATGCTCGGGGCATATGGACGACACGGGCCCGGGCCCCCGCACAGGCGTCCGACCGCGTGTTCTGAAGGCTGATTGGACTTGCCACCCCGACCGGGGCGGCGGACCGGTCGCACCCGCGACCGACGAGTAGGAGGACTCCGTGCCGCTCTCGGAGCACGAGCAGCGACTGCTCGACCAGATGGAGCGAGCGCTGTACGCCGAAGATCCCAAATTCGCTACGGCGCTAGAGGGAACCGGTCTGCGCACCTACACCCGTCGACGGGTCTATCTCGCCGTCGGCGGCTTCGTGGTCGGTATCGGCCTGCTGATGGGCGGCATGGTCGTACCCAACCAGATCTGGGTCAGTGTGGTCGGCTTCCTGGTGATGCTCGGGTGCGCCGTCTTCGCCGTGACGGGCTGGCGCCGCGGTCCCGCCGGGCAGGCGCAGCACCCCGGTCCGGCCGCCGTGCCGCGCCGCAAGGCCGGGATGATGGACCGGGTCGAGCAGCGCTGGCAGCGTCGGCGCGACGAGCAGACCGGTGGCGGATTCTGAGACCTGAGGTCCGTACCGCCGCCGGTACGGACGCACCGAGGGCGGGCAGTCGACCGACTGCCCGCCCTCGGTGTATCCGGCCCCGGTTCAGGACCCGGTGCCGCCGGTACCGTCCCGGCCGCCCCGGCGGGGTCGGCGGGTGGTCAGCCGGCGGACCGGCCCGGTGACCGCGCCGACCGCCCGGGCGAACCGGCCGCCGACCGCGAGCCGGGCCGTCAGCAGGGCTTCCGAGATCCGCCACCGCAGCTGTGCGGAGGAGGCCGGCAGCAGCAGCGCCCTGATCCGGCCGCGCCGTCCGGCGTGCGCCTGCAGGCCGTCCCTGGCGGTCCTGACATCGGCCGCGAGCGGTTCCGCGACCTCCGCGGAACGGGCGTAGAGCACCCGTTCGGTGGCCAGCGCCACCCGGCCGGCGGCCGCCGTCGCGCCTTCGTCCAGCTCGGCGGCCTCGGCGATCCGGCGTGCGGCGGCGCGCGGGGTGCGCGAGTCGTCCGGCGGGATGCCGAGGTCCCAGGCGGAGTCGATCAGTTCGTCCCAGGCGGCCAGCACCTGCGCGTCGGTGAGCGGGACCGGTCCCGGCCCGCCGGGGCGTCGCCGCCCGCCCCCGCCCAGCCGGCGCCGGCGCAGCCGGGCCCGCCAGAGCATCGGGGTGAGCAGCAGGAGCAGCACCAGCGCGGCCGCGGCCAGGCCGGTCAGGACCTTCCCGGAGAGCAGCCAGGACTCCTCGCCGGCGCCCCCGGCGCTCTCGCGCCGCTCGCCGCAGTCGCCGGTCCGGCGCAGCTTCGCGTCGCAGTCCGGGTTGGCGGACGGCAGCTGGACCGGCGCGCTGGCCTGCGGCTCGACGGTCGGCCGGGTGGTCGGCTGGGTGGCCGGGGAGGAGACCGGGTCCGAGTAGTCGGGCTGGACGCCGCGGGTCGGGGTGGGCTCGAAGCGCAGCCAGCCGTAGCCCTCGAAGTAGAGCTCGGGCCAGGCGTGGTACATCGCGTCGGTCACCGCGTAGACGTTGTTGCCCTTGGTGTTGCCGGGGGTGAAGCCGAGCGCGACCCGGGCCGGGACGCCCAGGATGCGGGCCATCACGGCCATGGTGGACGCGAAGTGGACGCAGAAGCCGCGGCGGCGCTCCAGGAAGTCCTTCATCGCGTCGCTGCCGCTGTCGGTCCTGGTGGTGGCGTCGTAGGTGAATTCGGGGCCGGTGAACCAGTCGCGCAGGGCGACCGCCTTGTCGTACCCGGTCTTCGCCTTCCCGGTGACCCGCAGGGCGGTGTCCCGGACCACCGGCGGCAGGTCGCGCGGCACCACGAGGTACTGGTCGCGGATCCGCTCGGGCGGGGTCGGCACGGTGCGCAGGACGGTCGCGGTCGGCCGGACGTCCAGTGCGGTGACCGTGTAGTTGAGGCCCTTGATCGCCTTCTCCCGGGCGGGCAGGAGGCTGGAGGTGACCGGGTCGAGCTGCCAGGCGGCGTTGTCGCGGAGGGTGACGCCGACCGGCGGGTAGGGCATCGGCAGCCAGGCGTCGTCCAGCTGGGGGCCGATCCGGACCTCGGCCCTCAGCTGCTCGGCCAGGTCGATGCTGCCCAGGCCCTCGGGGGCGGGGAAGGTGCCGGTGAACGGCACCGTGGCGGCCGAGCCGCGCTTCCAGCTGCTGCCGTCGAAGACGTCCAGCGAACCGGTGCGCAGATAGGTGGAGTCGGCGGCCGGGCTGTCGGACTTGTAGCTGAACAGTTCGACGTTGCGCGGCCTGGGGATCGCGCCGGTCAGGGTGATCAGCGGGTCCAGGCTGCTGACCGCGCCGCCGGTGCCGGCACCTGTGCCGGTGCCGCTGTGCACCAGGCCGGAGTCCCAGCGCGGCAGGAAGACCGGCAGCAGCAGGGCGAACGCCAGCGCCAGCACGCCGACCTGTTGCCCGCTCCGGCCGAGCGTGCCGGTGCCGCTCCCTTCACCGTCCCGCTCGGAGCCGCGGAAGATCCGGCCCCAGCGGGAGACCCGGTCCTGGCCCTCGGCGAAGAGCAGCACCAGGTAGCCGGCGGCGGCGGTGGCGAACCAGAGCCAGTTGCCGTCGTCCCCGGCCAGGCCGTTGCCGATCGAGTAGAGCGCGAGCAGCGGCAGCCCGGCCAGGGCCGAGCGCCGGTAGGTGACCGCGAGGGTGTCCACCACGACGGCGATCAGACCGACCGAGCCGACCAGGATGAGCCGCAGCCCGGGGCTGGGCGGGGCGGGGATGGCGTAGTCACGGACGTCGTGGAGCCCCCGGGAGAGGGTCCGGCCGAGCAGCCGGACCGACTCGGGGCCGGGCACCAGGCCGCCGAAGACCGCGACCGAGGAGGCGAAGCCGATCAGCAGCAGGAGGAACAGCACCAGCAGCTGGCCGGCCGGGACGGTCCACCGGTAGAACGGCGTGCGCCGCAGCCCGGCGCCGACCGCCGCGACGACCGCGACCACCAGGAAGGCGTGGGTGATCCAGCCCTTGGTGGTCAGCAGCGGGGTGAGGCACAGCGCGGCCAGGGCGGTGGCCAGCGCCGAGTACACGGTCAGTTTGGCCCGGGTGGTCACGCGCCGGCCTCTTCTCGGTAGGGGGCGGACGACTCGGGCCGGTCGGCGGCGCGCCAGAGGTCGGGGAGGGAGTCGCCGGCGCGGACGGTCAGCACCGTCCAGCCGGCCTCGCGCAGCCGGCGGGCCCGGTCGCGGAACTCCTCGCCGCCGGTGTCGGGGGAGAGCATGCGCAGGCCGGCCCAGGTGCCGGTGTCGAGCAGGAGGACGACGGCGCCGCCGGTGCGGCCGCGCAGCCGGGCGAGCCGGGCTGTCTGCTCCTCGTCGAGCTCGCCGAGGACGGCCACCAGCAGGCCCTCGCCGCCGGCCCGCAGCGGCTCCTCGGCGCGGGAGAGCCCGGCGCCGTCGGAGAGGTCGACCACGGCGAGCGCGTCCAGGATCACCCCGGAGGTGTCGGCGGCGGTGTGGCCGCTGTCCGCCTGGATGCCGGGGACGGCGTGGCCGGTGTCGGTGAGCAGGCGGGTCTGGTAGCCGCGCTCCAGCAGGTGGACGGAGACCGAGGCGGCGCAGGCGACGGCCCATTCGAAGGAGGAGGCCGGACCGCTGCCGCGGTGGCCGGTCTCGCGGGTGTCCAGCAGCACGGTGGCGCGGGCCCTGCGGGGCTGCTCCTCGCGCCGGACCATCAGTTCGCCGTAGCGGGCGGTGGACTTCCAGTGCACCCGGCGCAGGTCGTCGCCGGCCCGGTACTCGCGCAGGATGACGTCGTCGTCGCCGGCCAGCGCGAGCGAGCGGGTGTGGCTCTCGCCCTGCCCGGCCCACTCGCCGGTGAGCCGCACGAACGGCAGCGGCAGTACCTGCGGGACGACGGTGAGCACGTCGGAGGCGGCGAAGGAACGGTTCAGCTCGCACATCCCGAACGGGTCGGAGAGCCGCAGCTGGAGCGGGCCGAGCGGGTAGCGGCCGCGCAGGTCGGAGCGGACCCGGTAGGAGACCTCGCGGTGGCCGCGCGGTTCGACCCGGTCCAGCACGAACCGGGGCCGGGGCCCGAGCACGTACGGGACCTTGTCCTCCAGCAGCAGCAGGCCGGTGGGCACCCGGGAGACGTTGTCCACCCGCAGGTGCACCCGGGCCTCCTGGCCGGCCACCGACCGGTGCGGGCTGAGCCGGCGTCCGCTGGCGACCCGGTAGCGGGTGTTGGCCAGCAGCAGCGCGGCGGCCAGCGGCAGCGCGGCGAGCAGTACCCCGACGCGCAGCAGCGCGTCCTGGCCGAGCAGGTAGGAGCAGACCACCGCGGTCAGTCCGGCGGCGAGGAAGGAGCGCCCCCGGGTGGTGAGGCCGCGCAGGCCGGCGCGCAGGCCCGACGGTTCGTCGGACGGTCCCACCTCAGCCCCTCCGGACGGCCGGGCCGCCCTGCGGGCGCGGCAGCGGCAGACGGGCGACCAGGTCGGTGACGATCTGCTCGGAGGTGCGGCGGCTGAGCTGCGTCTCGGCGGTCGGCATCAGACGGTGGGCGAGCACCGGCACCGCGAGGCGCTGGATGTCGTCCGGGGTGACGTAGTCGCGGCCGTCCAGGGCGGCGGCGGCGCGGGCCGCCCGGACCAGGTGCAGGGTGGCCCGGGGGGAGGCGCCGAGGCGCAGCTCGTGGCTGTTGCGGGTGGCGCCGACCAGGTCGACGGCGTAGCGGCGGACCGGGTCGGCGACGTGCACGGTGCGGACGAGGTCGATCAGCTTGAGGATGTCGGCGGCGTGGGCGACCGGCTGGAGGTCGTCCAGCGGGCTGGCGCCGGCGTGCACGTCGAGCATGGCGAACTCGGCCTCGGCACTGGGGTAGCCCATCGAGATCCGGGCCATGAAGCGGTCCCGCTGGGCCTCCGGGAGGGGGTAGGTGCCCTCCATCTCCACCGGGTTCTGGGTGGCGACCACCATGAACGGCGAGGGCAGCTCGTAGCTGGTGCCGTCGATGGTGACCTGGCGCTCCTCCATCGACTCCAGCAGCGCGGACTGGGTTTTCGGCGAGGCGCGGTTGATCTCGTCGCCGACCACGATCTGGGCGAAGATCGCGCCGGGGCGGAACTCGAAGTCGCGCTGCTGCTGGTCGAAGATGTTGGTGCCGGTGACGTCCGAGGGCAGCAGGTCCGGGGTGAACTGGATCCGCCGCACGGTGCAGTCGACCGAGCGGGCGAGTGCCTTGGCCAGCATGGTCTTGCCGACGCCGGGCACGTCCTCCAGCAGCAGGTGGCCCTCGGCGAGCAGGACGGTCAGGGCGATCCGGACGGCCTCCGGCTTGCCCTCGATCACGCTCTCGATGTTGCCCCGGATCCGGTCGACGACGGCGGCGAGTTCCGGCAGACCGATCGGGCGGTGGTCCGCCGCCTCCCGGTCGCCTCCCGCACGACCGTCGATACCGGCCTGATCGCTGTAGCTCGTCACCCGTACGCTCCCTGGCACACCAACGACCGGCTCCGTCCGAGCCCGGCCCCCACCCCATGCTGGACGCGGCCTCTCCGGTCGCGGTTCCGTGTGGGGGAGCCGGTGCCGGGTTACGGCCTGCGGCAGGCCGCCCCAGGTGGTTCGGGGTCAGACCGGCAGGCGCATTCTCCCCTGCGCGGCGGAGGAAGTCACCCTGTTCCCGTCCGCCCGCCTCCGGGCGGGGCCGCCCGCCCGTTCCCTCGGCGCCGGGCCGGGGGCGTCCGGCGGCCCGGACGCCGTTGGCCGGGCCGGTCGGGCGGGCAGGGGATCAGTCGATCTCGCGCAGCAGACCGGTGTGGACGTCGAACACGAAGCCGCGCACGTCGTCGGTGTGCAGCAGGAACGGGGAGGTGCGGACCCGCTGCATGGACTGCCGGACGTCGCCGTCGAGGTCCACGAAGGCCTCGACCGCCCACTGCGGGCGCTGGCCGACCTCCAGCTCCAGCTCGCGCCGGAAGTCCTCGGTGAGGCCGAGCAGGCCGCAGCCGGTGTGGTGGATCAGCGCGACCGAGCGGGTGCCGAGGGCGCGCTGGCTGATGGTCAGGGAGCGGATGGTGTCGTCCGTGACCACGCCGCCCGCGTTGCGGATGACGTGGGCGTCGCCGAGTTCGAGGCCGAGGGCGGCGAACAGGTCGAGGCGGGCGTCCATGCAGGCCACCACGGCGATCTTCTGCACGGGGCGGGCGTCCATGCCGCCGTCCCGGAAGGTCACCGCGTAGTCGCGGTTGGAGGCGACGAAGCGGTCGATGATGGTCGGGGTGGCGGAATCGGCAGCGGCGGTCGGCGTGGGCCGGTCGGGGGTCACTGTCATGGTGAAGACGTTAGTGCGATTTACCCGGTCGTGGTGGGGCTGATTGCTACAGAGCGGGCGCTTGTGACCGAGGGCATATCCACAACGCCGTCCGCCGGGGCGCCCGCCGTCCGGCCGGTCGCGGTCCGGCGGCTGGCATGTGCCACGAGCACCCTCGCGACCTGCGGTGATCCGTTCCGCCGCCCGGGTGGTGCGCCGGAGCGGACCATTGACTGGAGGGGCGCGCGCGATAGAGTTGCGGCGCAGTGGAGCACACCCGCCGAGGCCCGTCAACCGGGCCTTTCCGGCCGTGCGCGACCGACGCGGCCCGCGGCCTCCACCCGCTCCCCGTACCAACCTGGCGCACCTTCCCCGGCGCCGGGCGGGCACGGCCTTCCCCAGGAGCGGGCGGGGACCACGGGCCGCGCGGCCCGGCCCGTGCGACGGCTCCGCCCCACGGTGGGACAGAATGGGCGGGGCTCCCCGGATATCGGGCGGCTTTCGCACCGAGGAAGGGCGCCACAGCGCATGACCACCAACGATCCGGGTCCCAAGCACGTCCCGGTGATGCTGCAGCGGTGCATGGACGCGCTGGCCCCGGCGATCTCCCGGCCCGGCGCGGTGGTGGTGGACGCCACGCTCGGCCTCGGCGGACACAGCGAGGCGCTGCTCACCCAGTTCCCGGACGTCCGGCTGGTCGCGGTGGACCGCGACCCGGCCGCGCTCAAGCTCTCCGGCGAGCGGCTGGCCCGCTTCGGCGACCGGGCCACCCTGGTGCACGCGGTCTACGACGAGATCCCCGAGGTGCTGGACCGCCTGGACATCCCGAGGGTCGACGGCATCCTGTTCGACCTCGGTGTCTCCTCGATGCAGCTGGACGAGGCCGACCGGGGCTTCGCGTACGCGCAGGACGCGCCGCTGGACATGCGGATGGACCAGACCCGGGGGATCAGCGCGGCCGAGGTGCTCAACACCTACAGCCACGGCCAGCTGGCCCGGATCCTCAAGGTGTACGGCGAGGAGCGGTTCGCCGGGAAGATCGCCTCGGTCATCCTCCGGGAGCGCGAGAAGGAACCGTTCACCAACAGCGCGCGTCTGGTCGATCTGGTGCGGAACGCCATCCCGGCCGCCACCCGCCGCACCGGCGGCAACCCGGCCAAGCGGACCTTCCAGGCGCTGCGGATCGAGGTCAACGGCGAGCTGGAGGTCCTGGACCGGGCGATCCCCGGGGCGCTGGACGTGCTGGCGCTCGGCGGACGGATCGTCGTGATGTCCTACCAGTCGCTGGAGGACCGCCTGGTCAAGCAGTACCTCGCGGCGGGCGCGACCAGCACCGCGCCGCCCGGGCTCCCGTTCGTCCCCGAGGAGCACCAGCCCTGGCTCAAGCTGATCACCCGCGGTGCCGAGCAGGCCACCGAGGAGGAGATCGAGGAGAACCGGCGTGCCGCACCCGTGCGGCTGCGGGTGGCGGAGAGGATCAGGGACCGAAGCACCCGGGGCTGACCGGAACCGGGGCGGTCCGAAGGGCGGAGGAAGGCAGTGGGGCCGGTGGCCGGAGGCGGGGCGGGGAGCCGGGTGCTCCCCGGGCAGGGCGGCAGGGCGCGGATCACCGTGCGCCCGGGCCGGTCGGTACGGGGGCGGACGCCGTTCGCGGTGCTGGTGGTGCTGCTGCTCGGGGCGGGGCTGCTCGGGCTGCTCGCCCTGAACACCGCGCTCAACGAGGGCTCCTTCGAGCTGTCGCGGCTGAACCGGCAGACCACCGTGCTGACCGACGAGCAGCAGGGGCTCCAGCACCAGATCGACCAGAACTCCGCGCCGGACGCGCTGTCGCGCCGGGCCGTCGAGCTGGGCATGGTGCCGGCCGGCGGGATGGCCTTCCTCGACCTGCCGAACGGCGGCGCGGTGGTCGGCACGCCCAAGCCGGCCCAGGACAGTCCGCCGGTGAAACGGTCCACCGTGGAACCGTGGCCCGGAAAGCAGCCCGCGCCGGCCCAGCCGAGTGCGCAGCCGACCGCTCAGCCGAGTGCGCAGCCCTCCCCGGCGGCGCCGGCCGCGCCGGGCACCGGCGGCGACGTCACCGTGCAGGTCAACCCCGGCCCGGCCAGGCCGGCCCCGGCCGCGGGCGGGGGTGGCGCCCGATGAGCACGCCCCGTCAGCCCTCCGGCGGCGGCGCCGGCGGGCGCCGGACGATCAAGGGCGCCGCGCCGCGCCCGGGTGTCCCGCGCGGACAGTCCGGCGGCAAGCCGCCGGCCGCCGGACGGGCCCGCAGTCCCAAGCCGCAGCCCCCCGGGGCGCAGCCCGCGAAGCCCCAGCCGCCCAGGTCGCAGCCGCCCAAGTCGCAGGCGCCCAGGCCGGCGGCCGCCAAGTCGCAGCCGCCGAAGCCGTCGGCCGCCAGGGGCCAGGGCGCGCGCGGGCAGTCCCCGAAGGACCAGCCCGCCAGGGCCCGCCAGCCCCGTCCGCAGTCCGCCGAGGGCCGCCCCGCACGCGGCGGTCAGCCGTCGGCCGCGACGGTCCGCCCCGCCGTGCGCGGGGTCCGCCCCCCGCAGCAGCGCCGCGCCGAGGGGCGCCCGCCGGCCGGTGCGCCGCCGCGCCGGCGCCCCCCGCAGCGCCGTCCGGCCCCCCGGGGGATCCGG
Organism: Streptomyces sp. XY431; assembly: GCF_001279805.1. Classification (NCBI taxonomy): domain Bacteria; kingdom Bacillati; phylum Actinomycetota; class Actinomycetes; order Kitasatosporales; family Streptomycetaceae; genus Streptomyces; species Streptomyces sp. XY431. Next base: position 38,382 of record NZ_LGDO01000230.1, on the reverse strand, counting down.
CTGGCCGATCCGCGCCGCCGGCTGCGGGTGATCACCGTGGTGCTGTCGGTGGTGTTCTCGGTCTTCGCCGGGCGGCTGGTCCAGCTCCAGCTGCTGGACTCGGACGCGCTGGCCTCCGACGCCAACACCAACCGCTACCTGAACATCCCGATCACCGCCGAGCGCGGCTCGATAACGTCCGCCGACGGCGTCGCGCTGGCCACCACCGTGGACGCCTACGACATCACCGCCGACCCGGCCATGTTCACCCCGGAGGCGGCCGGCATCCCGGACGCCCCCGAACAGGCGGCCGCGCTGCTGGCCCCGATCCTCGGCCTGCCCAAGGAGAGGATCGCCGCCGACCTGCACACCCCCAAGACCCGCTACAAGCGGCTCGCCGCCCAGCAGACCCCGGACGTCAAGAACCAGATCACCGACCTCAAGTCCAGCCTGGAGAAGCAGGCCGGCTCGCGTGCCTGCCAGGCCCAGAAGCGGCTGCTGAACAAGTCCGTCGACGAGGGCGGCCGGACCCGGGTCGACAACGAGTGCGTCAACCCGCTGGCCGGCGTCTTCAACCGGGACACCCAGAAGCGGGTCTACCCCTCCGACGGGCTGGCCGCGAACCTGGTGGGCTTCGTCAACGCCGAGGGCGAGGGCGCGGGCGGGCTGGAGCAGCAGTACCAGAACCAGCTGGCCGGCAAGGAGGGCCACAGCAGCTACGCCCAGGCCGGCGGCCGGCTGGTGCCGACCGCGGGCGGCTCGCTGGAGCCCGCCGTGCCCGGCACCGACCTGCGGCTGACCGTCAACCGGGACATCCAGTGGGCCGCCCAGCGGGCCATCACCGACCAGGTCGCCAACGCCGGGGCGGAGAAGGGCTATGTGATCGTCCAGGACGTCAGGAACGGCCAGGTCCTGGCCATGGCGACCTCGCCCGGCTTCAACCCGAACGACCTGAGCACGGCCAAGAACTCGCAGCTCGGCAACACGGCCCTGCAGGACGCCTACGAGCCCGGCTCCACCGCCAAGCTGATGACCATGGCGGCCGTCCTGGACACCGGCAAGGCCACCTGGGACACCAAGGTGACCGTGCCGTACCCGCTGGTGCGCGGCGATGTGGCGTTCAAGGACGACGTCGAGCACGACACCTGGTACCTGACCCTGGCCGGCGTGCTCGCCAAGTCCTCCAACATCGGCACCATCGAGGCCGCCCAGACCCTCGGCGCCACCCAGCCCGAGGCCAACCGGGTCCTCTACGACTACCTGCGGAAGTTCGGCATCGGCCAGCAGACCGGTCTGGCCTTCCCCGGCGAGACCGCCGGACTGCTCGACAAGCCGGAGGACTGGAAGGCGTCCAAGCAGTACACCATCCCGTTCGGCCAGGGCCTGTCGGTCAACGCGCTCCAGGCGACCTCGGTGTTCTCCACCATCGCCAACGGCGGTGTGCGGGTGGCACCCAGCGTGGTCCAGGGCACCACCGCGCCGGACGGCAAGTACTCCCCGGCACCGGCGGGCGCGCAGTCCCGGGTGGTGAGCGAGCAGACCGCGAAGACCCTCACCGAGATGCTGGAATCGGTCGTCTCCGACGAGCAGGGCACCGGCGGCAAGGCCGCGATCCCGGGCTACCGGGTGGCCGGCAAGACCGGCACCGCCAACCGGGTGGACCCGAAGAACGGCGGGTACCGCGGGTACACCGCCTCCTTCATCGGCTTCGCGCCGGCCGATCAGCCCCGGGTCACCGTCTCCTGCGTGATCCAGGACCCGGTCAACGGCCACTTCGGCGGCCAGCTGTGCGGCCCGGTGTTCAAGCAGGTGATGGAGTTCACCCTCAAGACCCTCCAGGTCCCGCCGAGCGGGAGCGAGGCGCCCAACCTGCCCGTCGAGTGGAAGCCGTGATCGACCATGGACAACGACCTGGCGGGTGCGGCCGCCGGTGCGCAAAAGGGCCGGTTTGGCCCTGGACACCCTTCGGCGGATAGCCTCTCCGCCGTGCCGAAACCCGATCAAAACACCGTGAGCCCGCCCCGCCCCGCGCGGACCGGCGCCCGGACGCTCGCCGAGGTCGCCCGTCTGCTGGGCCTGGACCCCGTGGAGGGGCCCGAGGTCACCGGCGTCACCCACAACGCCCGCGAGGTCCGCCCCGGCGACCTCTACGTGGCGTTCCCGGGGGCCAACCACCACGGCGCGGCCTTCGCCGGACAGGCCGCCGGAGCCGGCGCCGTCGCGGTGCTCACCGACCCGGCGGGAGCCGAGCTGGCGGCCGGCACCGGTCTGCCGCTGCTGGTCGTCGACCGGCCCCGGGCCCGGATGGGCGAGCTCGCCGCGGCCGTCTACGACCGCCCCTCCGAGCGGCTGCTGATGATCGGACTGACCGGCACCAACGGCAAGACCACCACCTCCTACCTGGTCGAGGGCGGCCTGCGCGGCGCCGGGCGCCACCCCGGGGTGATCGGGACCGTGGAGATGCGCGTCGGCGACGAGCGGATCAAGAGCGAGCGCACCACCCCCGAGGCCACCGACCTGCACGCGATCCTCGCCGTGATGGGCGAGCGCGGCGCGGACGCGGTGACCATGGAGGTCTCCAGCCACGCCCTGGTCTACGGCCGCACCGACGGCGTGGTCTACGACGTCGCGCTGTTCAACAACCTGACCCCCGAGCACCTCGACTTCCACCCGGACATGGAGGACTACTTCCAGGCGAAGGCCCGGCTCTTCCAGCCCGGCAAGTCCCGCGCCGGCGTGGTCAACCTGGACGACGCCTACGGCCGCCGGCTCGCCGCCGAGGCGAAGATCCCGGTCGCCACCTTCTCCGCCACCGGCGCCCCGGAGGCGGACTGGCGCGCGGTGGACGTCCAGCTCGGCCCGGTCGGCTCGACCTTCCGGGTGCTAGGCCCCGGCGGCGTCGAGGCGGACGCCGCCGTCCCGCTGCCCGGCCCCTTCAACGTCGCCAACGCGCTGGCCGCGATCGTGCTGCTGGCCACCGCCGGACTCCCGCTGGAGTCGGCCGTGGCCGGCATCGCCGCCGTCCCCGGGGTACCCGGCCGGCTGGAGCGGGTGGATGCCGGACAGCCGTACGTCGCGGTGGTCGACTACGCCCACAAGCCGGACGCCCTGGAGGCCGTCCTCGGCTCGCTGCGCGAGGTCACCAAGGGTCGGCTGCACGTGGTGGTCGGCTGCGGCGGCGACCGCGACCCGCACAAGCGCGCCCCGATGGGCGGTATTGCTGCCCGGCTCGCCGACACCGCCGTGCTGACCAGCGACAACCCGCGCAGCGAGGACCCGCTGGCGATCCTCGCCACCATGCTGAACGGCGCCGCCGCGGTGCCCGAGGCCGAGCGCGGCGCCGTCCTGGTCGTGCCGGACCGCGCCGAGGCGATCGAGCTGGCGGTCGCCCGGGCCCAGGCCGGCGACACCGTGCTGGTGGCCGGCAAGGGCCACGAGCTCGGCCAGTACGTACGAGACGAGATCCGCCCCTTCGACGACCGGGAGGTGCTGCGCGAATCCATCGCGCGGACCACGGCCGCCCGGGGTACCCGAGGAGTAGAGCAGCCGTGATCGCACTGACCCTCGCCGAGGTGGCCGCCGCAGTCGGGGGAACCCTGGCCGACGCCGACCCGGACGCCCTGGTGACCGCCCCGGTCGAGGTCGACTCCCGCAAGGTCCGCCCCGGCGGGCTCTTCGCGGCCTTCGTCGGCGAGCACGTGGACGGCCACGACTACGCGGACCGGGCGCTCGCGGCCGGTGCCGTCGCGGTGCTGGCCTCCCGTCCGGTCGGCGGTCCGACCGTCCTGGTCGACAGCGTGGTGGACGCGCTCGGCAAGCTCGCCCGCGCCGTGGTCGGCCGCGCCGACGCCGCCGTGGTCGCGCTGACCGGCTCGGCCGGCAAGACCAGCACCAAGGACCTCATCGCCCAGCTGCTCCAGCGCCTGGGCGACACCGTCTACCCGCCGGGCTCGCTCAACAACGAGATCGGCCACCCGATGACCGCCCTGCGGGTCGAGGACACCACCCGGCACCTGGTGCTGGAGATGGGTGCCCGGCACAAGGGCGACATCGAGTACCTCACCTCGATCACCCCGCCCCGGATCGGCCTGGTGCTCAACGTCGGCACCGCCCACGTCGGCGAGTTCGGCTCCCAGGAGGCGATCGCCGAGGCCAAGGGCGAGCTGGTCGAGGCCCTGCCCGCCGACGGCGTCGCGATCCTCAACGCGGACGACCGCCTGGTGCGCGCGATGGCCTCCCGGACGAAGGCCCGGGTGGTGTACTTCGGCGAGTCCGCCGAGGCCGAGGTCCGGGCACGGGATGTTCGCCTCGACTCCACCGGACGTCCATCGTTCACGCTGAGCACCCCGGCCGGTTCCGCACCCGTGCAGCTGCGCCTGTACGGTGAGCACCACGTCTCGAACGCCCTCGCCGCCGCAGCGGTGGCGACGGAGCTCGGGATGACCGTCGACGACACCGCCGAAGCACTGAGCGAGGCGGGTGCGCTGTCCCGCTGGCGCATGGAGGTCGTCGACCGGGCCGATGGTGTCACCGTCGTCAACGACGCCTACAACGCGAACCCCGACTCGATGCGGGCCGCGCTGCGGGCGCTGATCTCGATGGGGGGGCGCGGCCCGGAGCGCCGTCGTACCTGGGCGGTGCTCGGCGAGATGCGGGAGCTCGGCGAGGACAGCCTGGCCGAGCACGACGCCATCGGGCGGCTCGCGGTCCGGCTCGACGTCACCAAGCTGGTGGCGGTCGGCGGACGCGAGGCGGCCTGCATGGAACTGGGCGCGAGGAACGAAGGTTCGTGGGGTGAGGAGTCGGTGCTGGTGTCCGACGCGGACGCGGCGGTCGAACTGCTGCGCAGTCAGCTGCGGCCGGGGGATGTGGTGCTGGTGAAGGCGTCCCGTTCGGTGGGGCTGGAGAAGGTGGCCGAGGCCCTCCTCGCGGACGGTGCGGCCGAGTAATGAAGCAGATCCTCTTCTCCGGCATGATCGGTCTGATCCTGTCGCTGGCCGGTACCCCCGCGCTGATCAAGCTGCTCGCCCGGCAGGGCTACGGCCAGTACATCCGTGACGACGGCCCCAAGGCGCACCACAGCAAAAAGGGCACGCCCACCATGGGCGGCATCGCGTTCATCCTGGCGACCCTGATCGCCTACTTCGCCACCAAGGCGATAACGCGCGAGAGCCCGACCGCCTCCGGCCTGCTGGTGCTGTTCCTGACGACCGGTCTGGGCCTGGTCGGCTTCCTCGACGACTACATCAAGGTCGTCAAGCGCCGCTCCCTGGGCCTGCGGGCCAAGGCCAAGCTGGCCGGCCAGTCCATCGTCGGCCTGGCGTTCGCGGTGCTGGCGCTGCAGTTCCCCGACAACGCGGGCCGTACCCCGGCCTCGGAGCACCTCTCCTTCGTCCGGGACTTCGAGTGGGCCGTCGGCCCGGTCCTGTTCGTCATCTTCGCGTACTTCCTGATCGCCGCGACCTCCAACGGCGTCAACCTGACGGACGGTCTGGACGGCCTGGCCACCGGTGCCTCGGTGATGGCCTTCGGCGCCTACACCTTCATCGGTGTCTGGGAGTACGGCCAGAGCTGCGCCTACGTCGCCTCGGCCACCGCCAACTGCTACGACGTCCGCGACCCGCTGGACCTCGCGGTGGTCGCGGCCGCCCTGATGGGCTCCTGCTTCGGCTTCCTCTGGTGGAACACCTCGCCCGCCAAGATCTTCATGGGCGACACCGGCTCGCTGGCCCTCGGCGGTGCGCTGGCCGGTCTGGCGATCTGCTCGCGCACCGAGATCCTGCTCGTCCTGCTGGGCGGCCTCTTCGTGATCATCACCCTCTCGGTGATCATCCAGGTCGGCTCGTTCCGGATGACCGGCAAGCGCGTCTTCAAGATGGCCCCGCTGCAGCACCACTTCGAACTCAAGGGCTGGAGCGAGGTCCTGGTCGTGGTCCGGTTCTGGATCATCCAGGGCCTGTGCGTGGCCGTCGGCCTCGGCCTCTTCTACGCGGGATGGGTGACCGGATGACCGACTCCGACCGGCCCGAGCGCCGGGCCGCCGACCTGCCCGACTGGTCCGGCCTGCCGGTCACCGTCGCCGGGCTCGGAGTCTCCGGCATCAGCGCCGCCCGGGTCCTGCACGGCCTCGGCGCCCTGGTCACGGTCGTCGACGGCGGCTCCGGCGAGGGGCTGAAGGCCCGCGCGGCCGAGCTGGAGGCGCTCGGCGTCACCGTCCGCCTCGGCGACGGCGACACCCTGCCCGAGGGCACCCGGCTGGTCGTCACCTCGCCCGGCTGGCCGCCGAGCAGCCCGCTGTTCGAGGCCGCCGACCGGGCCGGCCTCGACATCTGGGGCGACGTCGAGCTGGCCTGGCGGCTGCGCAGGCCGCACCCCGCCACCGGCGAGCCGGCCCCCTGGCTGGCCGTCACCGGCACCAACGGCAAGACCACCACCGTCCAGATGCTCGCCTCGATCCTGACCGCCGCGGGCCTGCGCACCGCCGCCGTCGGCAACGTCGGCGTCTCGGTGCTGGACGCGGTGCTCGCCGAGGAGCCGTACGACGTGCTCGCCGTCGAGCTCTCCAGCTACCAGCTGCACTGGGCGTCCTCGCTGCGCCCGCACTCGGCGGCCGTGCTCAACCTGGCCCCCGACCACCTGGACTGGCACGGCTCGATGGAGGCGTACGCCGCCGACAAGGGCCGGATCTACCAGGGCAACACCGTCGCCTGCGTGTACAACCTGGCCGACCCGGCCACCGAGGCGCTGGTCCGCGAGGCCGACGTCGAGGAGGGCTGCCGCGCGATCGGCTTCGGCCTCGGCGCGCCCGCCCTGTCGAACCTCGGCGTGGTCGACGGCCTGCTGGTGGACCGGGCGTTCGTGTCCGACCGGGCCAAGAACGCCGCCGAGCTCGGCTCGGTCGAGGACGTCAACCCGCCGGCCCCGCACAACATCACCAACGCGCTGGCCGCCGCCGCGCTGGCCCGCGCCTACGGCGTGGAGCCGAAGGCGGTCCGCGAGGGCCTGCGGGCCTTCCGCCCGGACGCGCACCGGATCGCCGAGGTCGCGGTGGTCGACGGGGTCACCTGGATCGACGACTCCAAGGCGACCAACACCCACGCCGCCGCGGCCTCGCTGGCCGCGTACCGGCCGGTGGTCTGGATCGCCGGCGGCCTGGCCAAGGGCGCGTCCTTCGACGACCTGGTCCGGGACGCGGCCGACCGGCTGCGGGCCGCCGTGCTGATCGGCGAGGACCGCGCGCTGATCCGGGAGGCGCTGGCGCGACACGCGCCGGATGTCCCGGTGATCGAGGCGGCCGAGGGCCAGACTGGCGCGGTGGCGATGACCGAGGTGGTCCGCGCGGCCGCCTCGCTCGCCCGAACGGGTGACACGGTGCTGTTGGCCCCGGCCTGTGCCTCGATGGACATGTTCACCAACTACGGCGAGCGCGGAGACCTCTTCGCCGCGTCCGTCCGGGAGCTGGCGGACGGGGAGAAGTAGCGGGACGGACGGCCTCCGGCCGCCGTCGCCGCGCCCGGCCGGAGGCCGACCAGGCACGAAAAAAGGGGAGCGTTGTGGCCGGGAGCGGCAGGGCGGGTGGTTCGAGCGCGCCGGAGAAGGGGCGCCCGGCCGAGTCCCTGCGGGTGATCTCGGCCACCACCACCGCCTACAAGTCGGCCGGTCCGCTGGCCCGCCTGCAGGCTTTCCGGGCCCGTGCGCGGTACACCCTGGACCGGCCGCTGACGCCGTACCTGCTGATCGCCGGTACGGCGCTGCTGCTGGTCGTGCTCGGTCTGATGATGGTCTTCTCGGCCTCGCAGATCCTCGCGCTGGGCCAGCACCGCTCGACCCAGTTCTACTTCTACAAGCAGCTGCTCGCCGTGGTCCTCGGCTTCGCGCTGCTGCTCGGCTTCGCCCTCGTCCCGGTGGCCGTGCTGCGGGTGATCGTCTACCCGGTGATGCTCGCGGTGATCGGGGCCATGGTGCTGGTGGCGATCCCCGGCATCGGCATGGAGGTCAACGGCAACCGGAACTGGCTGGATTTCGGCGTGTTCCAGTTCCAGCCCTCCGAGTTCGCCAAGCTCGCCCTCGTGCTCTGGGGCGCCGACCTGCTGGCCCGCAAGCAGCGGACCAACACCCTCGGCGAGTGGAAGCACCTGCTGATCCCGCTGGTGCCCGGCACCCTGCTGCTGATCGTGCTGATCATGCTCGGCGGCGACATGGGCACCACGATGATCCTGGTGGCCATGCTGTTCGGGCTGCTGTGGATGGTCGGAGCGCCGCTGCGGCTGTTCGTCGCCACCCTCGGGGTGGCCGTGGTGGTCTGCACCGCGCTCGTCGTCACCGTCCCGCACCGGGCCGAGCGGCTCTCCTGCATCGGGGTGACCAAGCTCGACCCGGCCGGCGCCTGCTTCCAGGCCCTGCACGGCGTCTACTCGTTCGGCCTCGGGGGCCTGTTCGGCTCCGGACTCGGCGCCGGCGTCGAGAAATGGGGCCAGCTCCCGGAGGCGCACACCGACTTCATCTTCGCCACCACCGGCGAGGAACTGGGTCTGGTGGGGACGCTGTCGGTGATCGGTCTCTTCGCGGCACTAGGCTACGCGGGTATCCGTGTGGCCATCGGTACGAGGGATCCCTTCGTCAGGTACGCCGCGGGGGCCGCCACCACCTGGATCATGGCTCAGGCCGTGATCAACCTGGGGTCGGCGCTGGGACTGCTGCCCATCGCGGGCGTCCCGCTCCCGCTGTTCTCCTACGGCGGTTCCGCCATGCTGTCGGCCATGTCCGCGATCGGGGTGCTGCTCTGCCTGGCACGCAGCAGCTCGGGCGCGAAGGCGGCCCTGGCCGCCCGGAGCAAGAACTCCCGGATCAGGAAGCAGCTGGCCCGGGTGCTGCCACGACGACGAACCACAGCGCGCCCGGTCCCAGGACCGGCACGCAGGGAGCGGTGAATTTCGGTGCATGTCGTACTCGCCGGCGGGGGGACCGCCGGTCACATCGAGCCGGCCATGGCCCTCGCGGACGCCCTCCGCAGGCACGACCCGTCCGTCGGGATCACCGCCCTCGGCACCGAGCGCGGCCTGGAGACCCGGTTGGTCCCCGAGCGCGGCTACCAGCTGGAGCTGATCCCGGCCGTCCCGCTGCCCCGTAAGCCCACCCCCGAGCTGATCACCGTACCGGGCCGGCTGCGCGGCACCGTCCGGGCCGCCCAGGAGATCATCGAGCGGGTGAACGCGGACGCCGTGGTCGGCTTCGGCGGCTACGTCGCGATGCCCGCCTATCTGGCCGCCAAGCGGGCCGGGGTGCCGATCGTGGTGCACGAGGCCAACGCCCGGCCCGGCCTGGCCAACAAGATCGGCGCCCGGTACAGCGACTTCGTCGCCGTCTCCACGCCGGACAGCAAGCTGCGCGACTCCCGGTACATCGGCATCCCGCTGCGCCGGACCATCGCGACCCTGGACCGGAACGCGGCCCGCCCGGAGGCGCGGCACTACTTCGGCCTCGACCAGCGGCTGCCCACCCTGCTGGTCACCGGCGGCTCGCAGGGCGCCCGCCGGCTGAACGAGACGATCACCGCGATCGCCCCCCGGCTCCAGCAGTACGGGGTGCAGATCCTGCACGCGGTCGGCCCGAAGAACGAGCTGCCCCAGGTGGACGACATCCCCGGGATGCCGCCGTACCGCGCGGTGCCGTACCTGGACCGGATGGACCTCGCCTACGCGGCGGCCGACATGATGCTCTGCCGGGCCGGTGCCATGACGGTGGCCGAGCTGGCCGCGGTCGGCCTGCCGGCCGCCTTCGTGCCGCTGCCGATCGGCAACGGCGAGCAGCGGCTGAACGCCCAGCCGATGGTGAAGGCCGGCGGCGGCCTGCTGGTGGACGACGCCGAGCTGACCCCGGACTGGGTGCTGCAGAACGTGCTGCCGGTGCTGACGGACCCGCAGCGGCTCTGGGACATGAGCCGGTCGGCCGCCGAGTTCGGCCGCCGGGATGCCGACGAGCTGCTCGTCGGCATGGTCTACGAGGCCATCGAGGCTGCCCGGGGCGGCCGTCGTCGTGGCTGACGCCCGGCTCGCCGACCCCCTGGACGAGGAGTTCGAGGCCGAGGAGCACGCTCCTCGGCTTCGGCTCTCCCGGCGGGGTGTGGTGGTGCTGGGCGCCCTGGTCGCGCTGCTGTTCGGAGTGCTGTCCTGGCTGGTCTTCTTCTCCTCGGTGCTGGAGGTGCGCTCCGTCGCGGTGCAGGGCCTCCAGGACGAGCGGCTGACGGCCGACGAGGTCAGGACGGCGATCGGCGGGGTCGGTTCGGGGCCGCTGGCCCGGGTGGACCTCGACGACGCCCGCGCGCGGGTGGAGGCGATCCCCCGGGTGGCCGGGGCGGAGGTCTGGCGGGGCTGGCCGAACACCCTCCGGGTGAAGGTCACCCAGCGCACGGCGGTCGCCGCGGTGAAGGGCGAGGACGGCCGCTTCACCCAGGTCGACGCGGTCGGAGTGAGCTTCGCCACCGAGCCGGCCGCCCCGTCCGGGGTGCCCGTGGTGGAGCTGAGGCTCAGCCAGCAGGCACTGGACACCGAGTCGGTGATCGGCCGGACGCAGCTGGTGGAGGGCGCGGTGGCGGTGGCGGCCGGGCTGCCGGAGGAGGTCCGGCAGCGGGCCGGGGCCGTTCTGGTGCATTCGTTCGACGACATCCAGCTGCAGTTGGCCGGGGGTGCGACGGTGCGCTGGGGGAGTCCCGAGCAGACGGATCGCAAAGCCCGGGTGCTGGTGGCGCTGCTGCGTCAGAAGGGTACGAACTTCGATGTGAGCGCTCCGGACGCGCCTGCGGTGTCCGGATGATCCGGTAGGTTCTGTGCGCAGGGGTGCGCGTGGAGCGCGTCGTCGGAAGGACGGCGGCGGGCTGCGGGCGGGGTTGACGCGGGTTCGTGTCGGCCCGACCCTTGGTGGTCACCCCGGTGTCATCCGCCGGTCGATGATCACATAGGCTCAAAAGAAAAAGGGAAGCTCGGCGTGTTCGTTGAAACACGTGGCCGGAGCCACCTAGTGTCCTGTCTCACCAGACTGTGTTCCCTGGTGATCTGACAGAGGCACAGCACTAACCCTAAAGGTCAAGTTTAGGGTTGGGGTCGGCGGTCGGCATTTCGGACATTACGTCAGGAACCAGGCTCCCTACCCATCGACATCCGTCGGTCCGGCCCTGATCGGGCATTCGGGCCGACCTGGAAATTCGAGGCGAGAGGCCTTCGACGTGGCAGCACCGCAGAACTACCTCGCAGTCATCAAGGTCGTCGGTATCGGCGGCGGTGGTGTCAACGCCATCAACCGGATGATCGAGGTCGGTCTCAAGGGCGTCGAGTTCATCGCGATCAACACCGATGCGCAGGCCCTCCTCATGAGCGACGCCGACGTCAAGCTCGATGTGGGCCGTGAACTCACCCGGGGCCTCGGCGCCGGCGCCAACCCCGAGGTCGGCCGGAAGGCCGCCGAGGACCACCGCGAGGAGATCGAGGAGGTCCTCAAGGGGGCCGACATGGTCTTCGTCACCGCCGGCGAGGGCGGTGGCACCGGCACGGGCGGCGCGCCGGTCGTCGCCAACATCGCCCGCTCGCTGGGCGCGCTGACCATCGGCGTGGTCACCCGTCCGTTCACCTTCGAGGGCCGGCGGCGCGCCAACCAGGCCGAGGACGGCATCGCCTCCCTGCGCGAAGAGGTCGACACCCTCATCGTCATCCCCAACGACCGGCTGCTGTCCATCTCGGACCGCCAGGTCAGCGTGCTGGACGCGTTCCGCTCCGCCGACCAGGTGCTGCTCTCCGGCGTCCAGGGGATCACCGACCTGATCACCACCCCGGGCCTGATCAACCTCGACTTCGCCGACGTCAAGTCCGTCATGTCGGACGCCGGTTCGGCGCTCATGGGCATCGGCTCGGCCCGCGGTGAGGACCGTGCCAAGGCGGCCGCCGTGATGGCGATCTCCTCGCCGCTGCTGGAGGCCTCGATCGACGGCGCCCGCGGCGTGCTGCTGTCCATCTCCGGCGGCTCCGACCTCGGCCTGTTCGAGATCAACGAGTCCGCCCAGCTGGTCAGCGAGGCCGCCCACCCCGAGGCCAACATCATCTTCGGTGCCGTCATCGACGACGCCCTGGGCGACGAGGTCCGGGTCACCGTCATCGCGGCGGGCTTCGACGGCGGCCAGCCGCCGGCGATCGTCCGCGAGCCGGTGGTCAAGGCGAGCGCGACCCCGGCCAACCCGCCGGCCTCCTCGGGCACCCCCGAGCGTCCGGCCGGCCGCCCCTCGTACGGCGGCATCGGCTCGGTCACCTCCCGCTCGGAGGGCGACAGCGCCTCCTCCTCCCGTTCGGCCGAGTCGCCGGCCACCACCACGGCCGCCCCGGTGCCGCCGCAGGTGCAGCCGGCCCGGCAGCCGTTCGTGGAGAGCCCGGCCGAGGAACTCGACGTGCCGGACTTCCTTAAGTGATCGACCACGCGGTCCGCGACGGTGCTCACTTCGCCTTCACCACTCGGTGGGGCGGGGTGAGCACTTCGCCGTACGGGGAGCTGAACCTCGGCGGCGCGGTGGGGGACGACCCGGCGGCCGTCCTGGAGAACCGGGCGATCGCGGCCCGCGAGCTCGGCCTGGACCCGGCCGACGTGGTGTGGATGAACCAGGTGCACGGGGCGGAGGTCGCCGTGGTGACGGAGCGCCAGCCGGCGGGGGAGGCCCCGGCGGTCGACGCGGTGGTCACCGACCGGCCGCTGGCGCTGGCGGTGCTGACCGCGGACTGCACCCCGGTGCTGCTGGCGGACCCGGTCGCGGGGGTGGTCGGGGCGGCCCACGCCGGACGGCCCGGCCTCGCGGCCGGCGTGGTCCCGGCGGTGGTCGGGGCGATGGTGGCGCTCGGCGCCGAGCCCGCGCGGATCACCGCCGCCACCGGCCCCGCCGTCTGCGGCCGCTGCTACGAGGTGCCCGCGCAGCTGCGGGCCGAGGTCGCCGGGCGGGTGCCCGCGGCCCACGCGGAGACCTCCTGGGGGACCCCGGCCCTGGACGTGCCGGCGGGAGTCGCGGCCCAGCTGGCCGCCGCGGGTGTCACCGGGCCGGTGCTGTCACCGGTCTGCACCCTCGAATCCGCCGACCACTACTCCTATCGGCGCGAGCAGCGCACGGGCCGGCTCGCGAGCTACGTCTGGTTGGGCTCTTCACACTGATGACGAATGACATCTACGGACCGTTCCCGGGCGATTCCGCCCGATTCCCGGACAAGTCCTGGCTGGACGCGCTGACGGAGGGCCAGCGGGCCCGGTACGAGGAACTCGGTACCAACCTGGAGGTCGTCGAGCGGCGGATCGCCGACGCCTGCGCCGCCGCCGGGCGGGCCCGCGACGAGGTCCGTCTGATCGTGGTCACCAAGACCTACCCCGCCGAGGACACCGCGCTGCTGGCCGGGCTGGGCGCCACCGATGTCGCGGAGAACCGCGACCAGGACGCCGCGCCCAAGGCGGAGCAGTGCAGAAACCTTCCTCTTGACTGGCACTTCGTCGGCCAGCTGCAGACCAACAAGGTCCGCTCGGTCGTCCGGTACGCGGACTACGTCCACTCGGTGGACCGGGCGCGGCTGGTGGAGTCGCTCGGCGCCGCGGTCGCCAAGGCCGGACGCGCCGACCTCGGCTGCCTGGTGCAGGTGGCGCTGGACAAGGAGGCCGGCGAGGGCGAGCACCGTGCCGGGGTCGCCCCGGCGGACGTCCTCGCACTGGCCGACGCGATCGCCGACACGCCCGGACTGCGCATGGACGGTGTGATGACGGTCGCTCCGCTCGCGGGCCCGCTGGCCGGTGATCCGGCCGCGGCCTTCGATCGGCTGGCGGAAATCGCAACCGCCGTACGGGCGGCCCATCCGGCTGCCACCATGGTCTCGGCAGGGATGAGCGGCGATCTGGAGCAGGCCATTGCCGCCGGAGCGACACATGTGCGCGTCGGAACGGCGGTACTCGGAGTGCGGTCACCCCTCAGGTAACGTCACCGGGTAGTAGATCAGACTGCAGGACAAAATAGGACAGAAGCTAGCAGCTTATCGGAGCGCTAGCCAACCGTGGATCGCAGCTCCGCGGCCCTCATCCACGAACTCTGATTGGCCGTCGGCCTGACGAAGCGTCGTGGGCGGACCGCGGAATCCGCGGACGGGGCCGTTCGGCCCGGCCGTCGGGACGGAGTCGGTCCACCACAAGCGGAGGAGACAGGAGCATGGCCGGCGCAATGCGCAAGATGGCGGTCTACCTCGGCCTCGTGGAGGACGAGACGTACGACGGCCAGGGGTACGACCCCGACGACGACTACGACGCGGATCCCGAGCCGATCCGGACCGGACGGACCGAGGACATTCCGCGGCCGGCCTCCCCGGCGCCCGCGCCGGTCTCCTCCATCACCCCGCAGCCGGTGCCGGCCGCGGTCCCGATTCGCCAGGAGACCCCGAGGATGGCACCAGTGTCGTCCATCACACCCGAACGCCGCCACAACCTGGAGAAGAGCGCCCCGGTGATCATGCCCAAGGTAGTGAACGAACGAGAGCCCTACCGCATCACCACGCTGCACCCGAGGACCTACAACGAGGCCCGTACCATCGGGGAACAGTTCCGTGGCGGGACTCCTGTGATCATGAATCTGACCGAGATGGACGACACCGATGCCAAGCGGCTCGTAGACTTCGCCGCTGGACTCGTCTTCGGTCTGCACGGCAGTATCGAGCGCGTGACGCAGAAGGTGTTCCTCCTGTCGCCTGCTAACGTCGATGTCACGGCGGAGGACAAGGCTCGGATCGCCGAGGGTGGGTTCTTCAACCAGAGCTGACCCGACCACGACTTTACGTGTGGATCTGATCGACAGTGAGTTAGCGACAGCGAGCGGCCCAAGGGCCGACAACCGGGGAGAGGGAAGCGCGATGGAGATCGTGTGGGCGGTGCTCTATTACGCACTGACCGTCTTCCTGGTGTTCCTGCTCGTGCGGCTGGTGATGGACTGGGTCTTCCAGTTCGCGCGTTCGTGGCGGCCCGGCAAGGCCATGGTCCTGGTCCTGGAGGCCACGTACACTGTCACGGATCCGCCGCTCAAGCTTCTGCGGCGGTTCATTCCGCCGTTGCGTCTCGGGGGCGTGGCGCTCGACCTGTCCTTCTTCGTACTGATGATCATTGTGTATGTCCTGATCTCGCTTGTGCGGCCCTAGTCGTAGGTGAGCGATGCGACAGGATGCCGGTGTGCCGACGATCACGTTGAGGTGAAGAGATGCCATTGACCCCCGAGGACGTTCGGAACAAGCAGTTCACGACCGTCCGCCTGCGCGAAGGCTATGACGAGGACGAGGTCGATGCCTTCCTCGACGAGGTCGAGGCGGAGCTGACCCGTCTCCTCCGCGAGAACGAGGACCTGCGCGCCAAGCTGGCCGCCGCGACCCGTGCCGCCGCGCAGAACCAGGCCAACATGCGCAAGGAGCCGCCGCAGGACGCGCGCCCCGGCGCCCCGGTGCCGGCCGCCATATCCGGCCCGCCGGTTCCCGGCCAGCAGGGTGGCCCCGGTCCGCAGCAGCAGATGGGCCCCGGCGGCCCGCAGCAGCAGCAGATGGGTCCCGGCCCGCAGCAGCAGCAGCAGATGGGCAACCAGCCGCTCGGCCTGCCGTCCGGCGCCCCGCAGCTCCCCGCCGGTCAGGGCGGCCCGATGGGCGGCCCCGGCCAGCAGCAGATGGGCCAGACCATGGGCGGCCAGCAGCAGCTGGTCCAGCCGATGGGCGGTCAGATGCTCCAGCCGATGGGCGGCCCCGGTGGCCCGCAGGGCATGGGCAACCCGATGGGCCAGGGCATGGGCCAGCAGCAGATGCAGCAGATGGGCGGCCCCATGGGCGGCCCGCAGCAGATGGGCGGCCCGATGGGCGCCCCGATGCAGCAGCAGCAGAACCCCGGTGGCGACAGCGCCGCCCGGGTGCTGGCGCTCGCCCAGCAGACCGCGGACCAGGCGATCTCCGAGGCCCGTTCCGAGGCCAACAAGATCGTCGGCGAGGCGCGCAGCCGCGCCGAGGGCCTGGAGCGGGACGCCCGTGCCAAGGCCGACGCGCTGGAGCGGGACGCGCAGGAGAAGCACCGCGTCGCGATGGGCTCGCTGGAGTCCGCCCGCGCCACGCTGGAGCGCAAGGTCGAGGACCTGCGGGCGTTCGAGCGTGAGTACCGGACGCGCCTGAAGTCCTACCTGGAGACCCAGCTGCGTCAGCTGGAGTCGCAGGCGGACGACTCGCTCGCGCCGCCGCGGATCCCGGCCACCGCTTCGCTGCCGCCGGCCGCGTCGTCGATGGCTCCGGCCGGTGCGAGCGCGATGAGCAGCCCGTCGCCGAGCTTCGGTGGCAGCCAGCAGTCGTTCGGCGGCCAGCCGTCCTTCGGCGGGCAGAGCGCCTTCGGCGGGAACGGTGCGCCGAGCTTCGGCGGGCCGTCCTCCGCGGGCAACTCGGGTGCGCCGCAGATGCAGCCGGCCGGGATGACCCAGCCGATGGCGGCCGTCCGGCCGCAGCCGCCGCAGCCGATGCAGCAGGCGCCGGCTCCGATGCGGGGCTTCCTGATCGACGAGGACGGCGACAACTAAGCGGTAGCCGTCGGCACAGGCGCCCCCTGCTCGACCCTTCGGGGTCGGGGAGGGGGCGCTTTCGTGTGCGCGGGGGCCTGTCTCCGCGGGTGCTCGGGTGCGGCGGAGGGGGAACGGCGGAGCCGCCGCCGCCCGGTGGGCGACGGCGGCTCCGGAGTCGGTCAGGCCTTGCGCAGCTGGAAGGCGAGGCCGAGGGACTCGTCGGCGAAGGTGTCGGACTCCCAGTCGGCGGCGCCGGCGGCGAAGTCGGTGGCGAGCACCTCCTCGGCGACCAGTGCACCGTGCTCGGCGATGGCCTCGGCGGTCTCGTCGTTGGTCGCCCGCCAGCGCAGGACGATCCGGTCGGCGACGTCCAGGCCGGAGTTCTTGCGGGCCTCCTGGATCTGGCGGATCGCGTCCCGGGCGACGCCGAGGCGCTTGAGCTCGGGGGTGATCGCGAGGTCCAGCGCGACGGTGGCGCCGGACTCGTTGGCGACGGCCCAGCCCTCGCGCGGGGTCTCGGTGATGATCACCTCGTCCGGGGACAGGGCCACCGTCTCGCCGTTCAGCTCGACCGAGGTGGTGCCCCCGGCGCGCAGCTCGGCGGCGAGCCGGGCGGCGTCCGCGGCGGCGACCGCCTTGGCGACGTCCTGCACGCCCTTGCCGAAACGCTTGCCCAGCGCGCGGAAGTTGGCCTTGGCGGTGGTGTCGACCAGCGAGCCGCCGACGTTCGCGAGCGACTCCAGGGCGGAGACGTTGAGCTCCTCGGCGATCTGCGCGCGCAGGTCCTCGGGCAGCTCGTCCCAGCCCTGGGCGGCGACCAGCGCGCGGGACAGCGGCTGGCGGGTCTTCACGCCCGACTCGGCGCGGGTGGCCCGGCCCAGCTCGACCAGCCGGCGGACCAGCGCCATGTGGCGGGAGAGGTCGGTGTCGATCAGCGACTCGTCCGCCTCCGGCCAGGAGGCCAGGTGGACCGAGGCCGGGGCGTCCGGGACGACCGGGACGACCAGGTCCTGCCAGACCTGCTCGGTGATGAACGGGGTGAGCGGGGCCATCAGCCGGGTGACGGTCTCCAGCGCCTCGTGCAGGGTGGCGAGCGCGGCGGCGTCGCCCTGCCAGAAGCGGCGGCGGCCGCGGCGGACGTACCAGTTGGAGAGGTCGTCGACGAAGGTGGAGAGCAGCTTGCCGGCGCGCTGGGTGTCGTAGGCCTCGAAGGCCGCGTCGACCTCGCGGACCAGGGTGTTCAGCTCGGAGAGCACCCAGCGGTCCAGCTGCGGGCGGTCGGCCGGGGCCGGGTCGCCCGCGGACGGCGCCCAGCCGGAGGTGCGGGCGTACAGGGCCTGGAAGGCGACGGTGTTCCAGAAGGTGAGGAGGGTCTTGCGGACCACCTCCTGGATGGTGCCGTGGCCGACCCGGCGGGCCGACCAGGGCGAGCCGCCGGCGGCCATGAACCAGCGGACGGCGTCGGCGCCGTGCTGGTCCATCAGCGGGATCGGCTGCAGGATGTTGCCCAGGTGCTTGGACATCTTGCGGCCGTCCTCGGCCAGGATGTGGCCCAGGCAGACGACGTTCTCGTACGAGCTCTTGTCGAAGACCAGGGTGCCGACGGCCATCAGGGTGTAGAACCAGCCGCGGGTCTGGTCGATCGCCTCGGAGATGAACTGCGCCGGGTAGCGCTTCTCGAACAGCTCCTTGTTCTGGTACGGGTAGCCGTACTGGGCGAAGGGCATCGAGCCCGAGTCGTACCAGGCGTCGATGACCTCGGGCACCCGGGTCGAGGTGCCGCCGCACTCGCGGCAGTCGAAGGTGACCTCGTCGATGAAGGGGCGGTGCGGGTCGAGGCCGCCCTGGTCGGTGCCGGTGAGCTCGGACAGCTCGGCCAGCGAGCCGACGCAGGTGAGGTGGTTCTCCTCGCAGCGCCAGATCGGCAGCGGGGTGCCCCAGTAGCGGTTGCGGCTGAGCGCCCAGTCGATGTTGTTGTTCAGCCAGTCGCCGAAGCGGCCGTGCTTGACGTTGTCCGGGAACCAGTTGGTGGCCTCGTTCTCCCGGATCATCGCGTCCTTGACCGCGGTGGTGCGGATGTACCAGGACGGCTGCGCGTAGTACAGCAGCGCGGTGTGGCAGCGCCAGCAGTGCGGGTAGCTGTGCTCGTACGGGAGGTGGCGGAAGAGCAGGCCGCGGTCCTTGAGGTCCGCGACCAGGGCCTCGTCGGCCTTCTTGAAGAACTGGCCGCCGACCAGCGGGACCTCGGGGCCGAAGGTGCCGTCGGCCAGCACCGGGTTGACCACCGGCAGGCCGTACTTGCGGCAGGTCGCGAGGTCGTCGGCGCCGAAGGCGGGCGACTGGTGGACGATGCCGGTGCCGTCCTCGGTGGTGACGTACTCGGCGTTGAGGACGTAGTGCGCGTTCTCGATCTCGACCAGGTCGAACGGGCGGCGGTAGGCCCAGCGCTCCATCTCGGCGCCGGTGAAGGACTCGCCGGTGGCCTCCCAGCCCTCGCCGAGGGCCTTGGCCAGCAGCGGCTCGGCGACCACCAGCTGCTCGGTGCCGTCGGTGGCCACCACATAGGTGACCTCGGGGTGCACGGCGGCGGCGGTGTTGGAGACCAGGGTCCACGGGGTGGTGGTCCAGACCAGCAGCGCGGCCCGGCCGGCCAGCGGGCCGCTGGTCAGCGGGAAGCGGACGAAGACCGAGGGGTCGACGACGGTCTCGTAGCCCTGGGCCAGCTCGTGGTCGGAGAGGCCGGTGCCGCAGCGCGGGCACCAGGGGGCGACCCGGTGGTCCTGGACCAGCAGGCCCTTGTCGAAGATCTGCTTGAGCGACCACCAGACGGACTGCACGTAGGACGGGTCCATGGTGCGGTAGGCCTGGTCGAGGTCGACCCAGTACCCCATCCGGTTGGTGAGCTCGACGAAGGCGTCGGTGTGGCGGGTCACCGAATCGCGGCACTTGGCGTTGAACTCGGCGATGCCGTACGCCTCGATGTCCTGCTTGCCGGAGAAGCCGAGCTCCTTCTCGACGGCGAGCTCCACCGGGAGGCCGTGACAGTCCCAGCCGGCCTTGCGGGCGACGTGGTAGCCCTTCATCGTCCGGTACCGCGGGAAGACGTCCTTGAAGACGCGGGCCTCGATGTGGTGGGCGCCGGGCATGCCGTTGGCGGTCGGCGGCCCCTCGTAGAAGACCCACTCGGGGCGGCCCTCGGACTGCTCCAGGCTGCGCTGGAAGACCTTGTTGTCCTGCCAGAACGACAGGATCCGGTGTTCGAGGGCGGGCAGGTCGACCTGCGCGGGGACGGGGTTGTAGGAGCTGGCCATGACGGGCGTCTACCTCCGGCGGATGCATGGACGGGATCCGACGGAGGGACGAGACGGCATGCCGCCCCGCGGTACCACCCTCCTTGGCCGCGATGCTGTCCGCGGCCCTCTTGTTTGGGCTTGCTGCCGGGTCTAGCGGGCCGACGAAGGGGATCGCGGACCGTTCTTCCGGCGGCTCCGGGGTGATCTTCGCGCGGTGCACACCCCCGGGCTCGCACCGTCCCCGGGTCGCTGGTGGCTGCGTACTGCGGTACTCGTCCCCATCTGCGCCTTGCAGGCCCAGTGTATCGGCCGTCGCAAGTCGGTTTCGGCGCGCCGGGGCGGGGGGCACAACTCTGTTCGGCGCGGTGGGCGTGTCGCGTGTGGCGGCTGGCTGGGTGGGATCATGGTGAGGCGTCGGTATGTCATGTTGTGACCATTTTTGATCGGGATTATCGTTCCGGCACTGGAGGCCGCCGGGAACCGGCGGCTCGATTCGTTCGTAGATGGGGTCGAAGCCATGGCTGAGAAGACAACCGTCGCGGGTACCGCCACCAAGCGGGCACGCAAGGCCGTGGCAGGCGATCCAGGGGAGGGGACCGTGACCACTACCGCACGGCGCAAGAACACCACCGACACCACTCTCGTGGCCCCCGGCCGCACCCGTACCCCGGCCGGGGCCGGGGCCGCCGCCCGTACCGGCGGTGCCGAGTCGGTCGACCCGGCCGAGCTGCCGGTCCGTCCCGGCGAGGACCCGTGGACCTCCGAGGAGGTGCGCGAGCTGCACGCCGAGCTGATCAACGATCTGGAGCGGCTCCAGCAGGAGATCGACGCGGCCGAGGCGGCCATCACCGGTCTGATGCGGGACTCCAACGACGGGGCCGGCGACGACCAGGTGGACGCCGGTACGAAGAACATCTCGCGCGAGAGCGAGGTGGCGCTGGCCAACAACGCCCGCGACAGCCTCGCCCAGACCGAGCACGCGCTGGCCCGGCTGGAGGGCGTCGGATTCGGCACCTGCGAGTCCTGCGGCCAGGCCATCGGCAAGGCACGGATGCAGGCCTTCCCGCGGGCGACGCTCTGCGTCCAGTGCAAGGCCAAGCAGGAACGCCGCTGACCGCTCCGGGCGGCCGACCGGGACGACGGGAGGGGTCGGGCTTGCCGTAGGCTCGACCCCGTAACGTCGCCCGATCCGTCGGATGATCCCTCGGAGATCGGGTTTCCCACCGGCCCATCGGCCCCCCACGTCACGGCAGCGGAGCGGATCATCAGTACGCAAGGTTCCCCCCAGACGCGGGACGACTCCGTCCCCACGCCCGCCGACGTCGTGGCCCCGGCCGGGGACGTGGCCGGGCCCGGTGGCGGGGCCCCGGCCCGGCCGGAGGCCCCCGAGGCCGCCGCGGGCCCGGCGCCGGCTCCGGTGTCCACCCCCGCGCCGACTCCGGCGTCGGCCCCGGCATCGCCCTTGGTCGAGCCGGCCGGGGCGGAGGAGCCGAAGGGGCGCAGGCGGATCGGCGTGCTCCTGGTCGTCGCGCTGCTCGCCTTCCTGGTCGACTTCGGCAGCAAGCTCCTGGTCGTGGCCCGGCTGGAGAACCACTCGGCGATCAAGGTGATCGGCGATGTGATGACCTTCCAGGTGATCCGCAACTCCGGCGCCGCCTTCGGCATGGGGCAGGCGCTGACCGTCGTCTTCACCATGATCGCCTCGGCCGTCATCGTGGTGATCTGGCGGATCGCCCGGCGGCTGTACAGCCTCCCCTGGGCGATCGCGCTCGGCCTGCTGCTGGGCGGCGCGCTCGGCAACCTGACCGACCGGCTGTTCCGCTCGCCCGGCGTCTTCCGCGGGCACGTGGTCGACTTCATCTCCGTCCAGCACTTCGCGGTCTTCAACCTCGCGGACTCCGCCATCGTCTGCGGCGGGATCCTGGTCGTCCTGCTCTCCTTCCGGGGCAGCAACCCGGACGGCACCGTGCACCAGCAGGCGGACAAGGGCGAGCAGGCGGACAAGGGCGAGTAGGGCGGAGCAGCCTCCGTCCCCGGGCGAGCGGGGCGGAGCCCGCCTCCGCTCCCGCCGGGCATGGCGCGGGCGGGGGCCCGCGAGTCCGGCATACTCGTACGGGTGAGTACCGCAGCGCAGACCCGAAGCCTCCCCGTTCCCGACGGCCTGGAGGGCGAACGCCTCGACGCCGCCCTCGCCCGGATGTTCGGCTTCTCCCGGACCAAGGCCGCCGAGCTGGCCGCCGAGGGCAAGGTGACGCTCGACGGGGCCGTCGCCGGCAAGTCGGACCGGGTCACCGCCGGCTCCTGGCTGGAGGTCGAGATCCCGGCCCCCGCCGCGCCGGTGCAGATCGTCGCCGAACCGGTCGACGGCATGCGCATCGTCCACGACGACGACGACATCGTGCTCGTCGACAAGCCGGTCGGCGTCGCCGCGCACCCGAGCCCGGGCTGGACCGGCCCCACCGTGATCGGCGGGCTGGCCGCGGCCGGCTACCGGATCTCGACCTCCGGCGCCGCCGAGCGCCAGGGTGTCGTGCACCGGCTCGACGTCGGCACCTCCGGGCTGATGGTGGTCGCCAAGTCGGAGCGCGCCTACACCGACCTCAAGCGGCAGTTCCACGACCGGGTGACCGAGAAGAAGTACCACACGCTCGTCCAGGGCCACCCGGACCCGCTCAGCGGCACCGTGGACGCGCCGATCGGGCGCCACCCCAGCGCGGACTGGAAGTGGGCGGTCACCCGTGAGGGCAAGCCGTCCGTCACCCACTACGACCTGATCGAGGCCTACCGGGCCGCCTCGCTGATGGACATCAAGCTGGAGACCGGCCGCACCCACCAGATCCGGGTGCACATGTCCGCGCTGCGTCACCCCTGCGTCGGCGACATCACCTACGGGGCCGACCCGACCCTGGCCAAGCGGCTCGGGCTGACCCGGCAGTGGCTGCACGCGGTCTCGCTCGGCTTCGAGCACCCGTCGGACGGCGAGTGGGTGCAGTTCTCCAGCGAGTACCCCGCGGACCTGCGGAAGGCGCTGGACATCATCGCGTCGGAGAGCTGAGCCGGAGAGCCGAGGGAGAACCGGGATGACGGTGACGATCAGGGTCGCGCGGGGGGAGGCGGACCTCGCGCTGGTGCACGAGGTCCGGCGGGATGTCTTCATCGTCGAGCAGGGCATCGCCGAGGAGGAGGAGTGGGACGACCTCGACCCCACCTCGGAGCACCTGCTGGCGGTCGGACCGGACGGTGAGGCCGTCGGCACGGCGCGGCTGATCTTCGGGGAGCAGGCGCTCGGGATCACCGGCGGGGTCGCCGGTCGGGTGCTGCTCGGCCGGCTCGCCGTGCTGAAGACGGCCCGGGGGACCGGGCTCGGCGCCGAGCTGGTGCGGGCCGTCGAGGCCGCCGGGCGGGCGCGCGGGGCGCGCGAGATGGAGCTGCACGCCCAGGTGCAGGCCCTCGGGTTCTACGAGCGACTCGGGTACGCGGCGGAGGGTCCGGTGTACGACGACGCCGGGATTCCGCACCGGACGATGACCCGGGTGCTGTAGCGCCCGGAGGCGACAGACAGGGCGCGGGCCCCCGGGAGAGCTCCCGGGGGCCCGCGCGCTCCCGGGGTCCGGTGTTCTTATCGGACGCCTACTCCGGGGGCGACTACGATCACGCCCATGGAGCTCGGTGGGGCGTGGCGCCGGTGGCGAGGCCGTGGGACGGTCGCCGGACGGAGACTGGTGGCCGGGGCGGTGGCCCTGACGGCCGTCGTCGCGGTCGGGACGGCCGCGGCCGTCGCCGCCGGGGGCGAACAGCCCGTCCGTCAGGAGGACCGGTTCCTCGCGATGGCCGAGACCCCCGGCAGCACCCAGATCGTCCAGCTCGACACCTCCTTCTTCACCACCGGCAGCAGCCCGCGCCCCGCCGTCCTGCTCGGGCACGGCTTCGGCGGCTCCAAGGAGGGCGAGCGGGAGCGCGCCCAGAAGCTCGCCCGGCAGGGGTACGCGGTGCTGACCTGGTCGGCGCGCGGCTTCGGGCGCTCCGGCGGGAAGATCGGGCTGAACGCGCCGGACCGCGAGGTCGAGGACGTCAAGCACCTGGTCGACTGGCTGGCGCAGCGCCCCGAGGTCCAGCTGGACGGGCCCGGCGACCCCCGGGTGGGCATCACCGGCGCCTCCTACGGCGGCGCGGTGGCGCTGCTCGGCTCCGCGTACGACCGGCGGATCGACGCCGTGGCCAGTGCGATCACCTGGTGGAACCTGGCCGACGCGCTGTTCCCGCAGGGGGTGCGCGGCTCGGGCGCGGTCGACGGCGTGTTCAAGAAGCTGTGGTCCGGGATCTTCTTCACCACCGGTTCGGTGGGCGAGCTCGGCCCGTCCGGCGGCGCGGCGCGTCCGGCCCTCGCCCCCGAGCAGGGCGACGGGCAGGTCGGCTGCGGGCGGTTCCTGGACGAGCTGTGCCGGATGTACGACCGGGTGGCGACCGCCGGGCGGGCCGACCCGGAGGCCGTGGCCCTGCTCGACCGGTCCAGCCCCTCCTCGGTCGCGGACCGGCTCAAGGTGCCCACGCTGGTGGTCCAGGGCCAGCAGGACTCGCTGTTCCCGCTCGACCAGGGCGACGCGATCGCCCGGGCGGTGGCCGCCAACGGCGCCCCGGTGGCCGTCGACTGGTTCGCGGGCGGGCACGACGGCGCGACCGACACCAGCGACCGGGTGGACGACCGGGTCACGGCCTGGTTCGACCACTATCTGAAGGGTGCCGGGGGCGCGGGCGACGGCGGGGCCGGCACCGGCGCGGCGTTCCGGGTCACCCGGACCGGCGGGGTCGACTCGACCGGCTTCCAGGCGGTGCTGCGCGGGGCCACCGCCGACAGCTACCCCGGCCTCGGCGGCACCGGCTCGCGGCAGTTCGAGCTGAAGGCCCCGGACGGTGCACCCGAGCAGGTCTTCGCCAACCCGCCCGGCGGCGCGCCGTCCAACATCTCCGCCGTGCCCGGCCTCGGCGGCCTGCTCGGCCAGGCGTCCGCGCTGGGGGCCGGTCTCGCGCTGGACTTCCCCGGCCAGTTCGCCACCTTCGAATCGGCGCCGCTGGACTCCTCGGTCCACCTGACCGGGCAGCCGACGGTGCCGGTCCGGGTCCGGGCCGACCGGCCGGACGCGGTGCTCTTCGCCAAGCTGTACGACGTCGCCCCGGACGGCAAGCAGAGCCTGCCGCAGCAGCTGTCCGCCCCGCTGCGGGTGACCGGGGCGGACGCCCCCGACGGCCGGAGCGTCACCGTGGCGCTGCCCACCGTCGACCACACCTTCGACGCCGGGCACCGGTTGCGGCTGGTGCTCGCCTCCACCGACCTCGCGTACGCCTCGCCGGTCGAGCCCGCCACCTACCGGGCGGCCGTCACCGGGCCGGTCACCCTGCCCACCGTCGACGGGCTGGCCACCGAGGCCGCGCCGCTGCCGTCCCGGACCTGGGTGCTGCCGCTGGTCGCGCTCGCGCTGGCTGCCGGTCTGGTGCTGGTGCCGCGGCTGCGGGCGGCCAGGGCCGGGCGGCGCGCGCACGGACCCGCGTACGACCCGGCGCTCGCCGGGGTGCCGCTGGTGATCACCGGTCTGAGCAAGCGCTACAAGGGCGCCGCCGACCGGTACGCCGTCCGCGACCTGGGCTTCCGGGTGGAACGGGGCCAGGTGCTCGGCCTGCTCGGCCCCAACGGTGCCGGCAAGACCACCACCCTGCGGATGCTGATGGGGCTGATCCGGCCGGACGCCGGCGAGATCAGGATCTTCGGCCATCTGATCCGGCCCGGGGCACCCGTGCTCTCCCGGGTCGGCGCCTTCGTCGAGGGCGCCGGCTTCCTGCCGCACCTCACCGGGCGGGCCAATCTGCGGCTCTACTGGCAGGCCACCGGCCGTCCGGAGGCGGACGCCCACCTGGACGAGGCGCTGGCGATCGCCGGGCTCGGCGAGGCGCTGGACCGGGCGGTGCGCACCTACTCGCAGGGCATGCGGCAGCGGCTGGCGATCGCCCAGGCCATGCTCGGGCTGCCGGACCTGCTGATCCTCGACGAGCCGACCAACGGGCTCGATCCGCCGCAGATCCGCGAGATGCGCGAGGTGATGATCCGGTACGCGGCGGCCGGGCGGACCGTCATCGTCTCCAGCCACCTGCTGGCCGAGGTCGAGCAGAGCTGCACCGACCTGGTGGTGATGGACCGGGGCCGGCTGGTCACCACGGGCGCGGTCGCGGAGATCGTCGGCGCGGGCTCGCAGCTGCTGATCGGCACCGGGGCGTCGTACGGCGCGGCGGAGCTGGCGGCGGCGGCCGACAAGGTCGCCGCGCTGGACGGGGTCGGCACGGCGGAGGCCGTGGAGGGCGGGCTGCTGGTCGGGCTGGACGGCATGGCGGCGAGCCGGCTGCTGGCCGAGCTGGTGCGGCTCGGGGTGCCGGTGGAGTCGGCCGGGCCGCAGCGCCGGCTGGAGGACGCGTTCCTGTCGCTGATCGGAGGTACGGCGTGAGTGCCGCGGTTGCTGAGGTGTCGGCCGATCACGCGGCCGGCTACCGGCCCGGACGGACGCTGCCGTTCCGGGTCGAGGTGGTCCGCCAGCTGCGGCGGCGCCGCACGATGGTGATCGGCGGGGTGCTGGCCGCGATGCCGCTGGTCGTGCTGGCGGCGTTCGCGGTGGCCGGGACGCCCGGGCGGGCCGACCGGACCACGTTCATCGAGCTCGCGACCTCGTCCGGGCCGAACTTCGCGACCACCATGCTCTTCATGGGCACCGGCTTCATGCTGGTGATCCCGGTGGCGCTGTTCTGCGGTGACACGGTGGCCTCGGAGGCCAGCTGGTCCTCGCTGCGGTACCTGCTGGCCGCGCCGGTGCCGAGGGCGCGGCTGCTGATGCGCAAGTTCCTGGTCGGGCTGCTGTTCTCGGCGGCGGCCGTGGTGCTGCTGCCGCTGGTCGGGCTGGCGGTCGGCACGGCGGCGTACGGCTGGGGCGACCTGCGGCTGCCGGCCGGGGCCAGCCTGACCGCGGGCGAGGCGCTGCCCCGGCTGGCGGTCGCGGTGGCGTTCGTGTTCCTCAGCGAGGTCGTGATCGCGGCGCTGGCGTTCTGGCTCTCCACGGCCACGGACGCGCCGCTGGGGGCGGTCGGCGGGGCGGTGTTCGCCTCGATCGTCGCCGGGGTGCTGGACGCCATCACCGCCCTCGGAGACCTGCGGGCCTGGCTGCCGGCGCACTGGCAGTGGGCGTGGGCGGACGCGCTGCAGCCGCGGATGGAGTGGGGCGGGATGGTGCAGGGGGTCTCGCTGTCGCTGTCCTACGCGGTGGTGCTGCTGGCGCTCGCGTTCCGGGGCTTCGCGCGCAAGGACGTGGTGTCGTAGCGGACGCCGGGGGAGTGGCCCCGCCCGCCGGGGGACGGCGGGCGGGGTCCGTCGCTGGTGGGACTACTTGACGGGGGAGTAGACCCGTTCGATCTGCTGGGTGCCGGACTTGGTGCGGTAGGAGCGCGACCACTTGGTGGTGGCGTCCTTGCGGGTCCGGTCGGAGAGGACGTAGTAGTCCATCTGGGTCTGGGCCGGGGTGACCTCCAGGACGCCGTAGCCGTGGGAGTCGAGGTCGACCCACTGGACGTGGCGGTTGGCGGCCTTGATCGCGGCGGCGGCGACCAGCGAGAGGGTCTGCGGCGCGACCTTGAGGAAGTCGTCGATGTTGTCCGAGGTGACCGAGGTGACCACGAACTCGGTGGCGACGCTGCCCGACAGCGGGTAGGTGGCGGCCTCCTCGGGGACGTCCGAGGCCCAGGCCGAGTGGATGTCGCCGGTCAGGAAGACGGTGTTGGTGATGCCGTTCGACTTCAGGTGGCCGAGCAGCTCGCGGCGGTCGTGGGTGTAGCCGTCCCACTGGTCGGTGTTGACGGCCAGGCCCTCGCCGGGCAGGCCGAGCAGCTTGGCCAGCGGGCGCAGCAGGTAGTCCGGCAGCGAGAAGAGGGCGACCGGGGAGATCATCACCTCGTTGCCGATCAGGCGCCAGGCGGTGTCGGAGGCGGCGAGCCCGGACTTCAGCCAGTCCATCTGGGCGCGGCCGGTGAGGGTGCGGTCGGCCGAGTCGACGTCGCCGTTGCCGACCTTGACCTGCTGGGAGCGGAACGAGCGCTGGTCCATCAGGTGCAGGTCGGCGAGCTTGCCGTAGCGCAGGCGGCGGTAGGTGGTGCCGGCGATGGACGGGCGGACCGGCATCCACTCGAAGTAGGCCTGCTTGGCGGCGGCCATCCGGGCCGTCCAGTCGCCCTCGGTGCCCGGGGTGTGGTTCTCGGCGCCGCCGGACCAGGCGTCGTTGGCGAACTCGTGGTCGTCCCAGATCGCGATGGTCGGGATCTGCGCGTGCAGCGCCTGGAGGTCCTCGTCCGTCTTGTAGCGGCCGTGCCGGGTGCGGTAGTCGGAGAGACTGAGGATCTCGTGGGTGGGGGCGTGCGGGCGGACCACGGAGCCGCGGGCGCAGAACTCGCCGCTCTTGTACTCGTAGATGTAGTCGCCGAGGAAGAGGAAGGCGTCGAGGTCGCCGCGGGCGGCGAGGTGGCGGTAGGCCGAGAAGTAGCCGGCCTCCCAGTTGGCGCAAGAGGCGACGCCGAAGCGGAGCCGGTCGAGGGCGGCGTCGGTGGCCGGGGTGGTGTGGGTGCGGCCGACGGGGGAGGCCACGGTGCCCGCGGTGAAGCGGTACCAGTAGGCGGTGTCCGGGGTGAGGCCGCGGACGTCCACCTTGACGGTGTGGTCGGTGGCGGCGTCGCTGGTCACGGTGCCGCTGGCGGCGATCCGGGTGAAGCCCTTGTCGGCGGCTATCTCCCAGCGGACCTCGGTGCCGGCGCCCAGGCCGGAGCCGGGCACCGCCTCGGGGGACGGGGTGACCCGGGTCCAGAGCAGGATGCCGTCGGGCAGCGGGTCGCCCGAGGCGACGCCGTGGAGGAACTGCGGGGCGGTGGCGGCCTGGGCGGTGGCGCCGAGGGCGAGCGGCAGGGCGGCGGCGCCCGCGACGACGGCGGTGGCCTTGAGCACCTGGCGTCGGTGGGGGCGGGCGGCGGTCATGTCATTGACAAGGTCAGTCACGGCGGACAGGCTACCGGCGGGTAATGCAGTGTTCCATATGCTGAACTGACTGTTCGTTGTCGCTTCACCGTGACGTGACGTCCCGCCACCCCGCCGGGTGGGCGCGGTCACCCGGCGGACATGCGCGATGATGGGAGGCTGTTCCGGCCCCGTCGCAAGGAAGTCCCGCCCGTGGCACACGTCCTGCTCCTCCACTCCGTGTACGGCCTGCGCCCCGCAGTCCACGCCGCCGCCGACCGGCTGCGCGCCGCCGGGCACACCGTGCACACCCCCGACTTCCTCGACGGGCGGACCTTCGACGACGTCGAGGAGGCCATGGCCCACAAGGAGGAGATCGGCAGCGACGAACTGCTGCGCCGGGCCGTCGGGGCCGCGGCTCCGCTGCTGGGCACCGGGACACCGCTCGTCTACGCCGGCCTCTCGCTCGGCGGCTCGCTCGCCCAGAACCTCGCGCTCGCCGACGAGAAGGCCCTCGGTCTGCTGCTCCTGCACGGCACCTCGGACATCCGCGAGGACGCGGCCACCGCGATCCCCGTCCAGCTGCACGTCGCCGAGCCGGACCCGTTCGAGTCGGAGGACTGGCTGAACGCCTGGTACCTGGGGATGCGCAAGGCCGGCGCGGACGTGGAGGTGCACCGCTACCGCGGCGCCGGGCACCTCTTCACCGACCCGGAGCTGCCGGACTACGACGCCGAGGCGGCGGAGCAGGCGTGGGCGGTCGCCCTGGACTTCCTGGCGGAGCTGGACGCCGCGTAGGGCGTGGCTTTTGTTGCGCAGGAAGTCGGCGTGGCCGACTTCCTGCGCGGGACTCGGTGCCGGTCTGCCCGGACCTCACGGCTCCAGACGGTGCGGGCCGCGGAACAGGAAAGTGACCTCGCGGAGGTTGGGGACGTCGAGCAGGAGCATCAGCAGCCTGCCGAGGCCGAGGCCGAGCCCGCCGTGGGGAGGGGTGCCGAAGCGGAAGCAGTCGAGGTAGCCGGCGAGCGGCCCGGTGTCCATGCCCTTCTCGCGGGCCTGGGCGACGAGGCGCTCGTGGCGGTGCTCGCGCTGGGCGCCGGTGGTGATCTCGACGCCCTTCCACAGCAGGTCGAAGGACTCGGTGACGGTGGGGTCGTCCTCGGGCCGCAGGTGGTAGAAGGGGCGGACGGAGGCGGGGAAGCGGGTGACGAACACGAACTCGTGCCCGGTCTCCTCGGCGACGAGGCTGGAGAGCCTGCGCTCGCCCTCGGGGTCGAGGTCCTCCTTGACGCCCTCGGGGTCCCAGCCGGTGGCCCGGAGCCGGGTGAGGGCGTCGGCCATCGTGATGCGCGGGAACGGCTGCTCGGGGACGACGACCCGGGCGCCGAAGTGCTCGGCGACGGCGTCGCCGTGGCGCTCCGAGACCCGCTGAAGAACGCGCCGGAGGAGCCGTTCCTCGAAGGCCATGACGTCCTCGACGCCGTCGATCCAGGCGAGTTCGGCGTCGACGCCGGTGAACTCGGTGGCGTGGCGGGAGGTGAAGGACGGCTCGGCACGGAAGACGGGGCCGATCTCGAAGACCTTGTCGATGCCGCCCGCGATGGCCATCTGCTTGTAGAACTGCGGGGACTGGGCGAGGTAGGCGGTGCGGTCGAAGTAGTCGACCTTGAAGACCTCCGCCCCGGACTCGGAGGCGGTGCCCATGAGCTTCGGGGTGTGCAGCTCGGTGAAGCCCTCCTCGGCGGTGACCTCGCGCATGGCCTGCTCGACGGTGGTCTGGACGGCGAACACGAGTTGCTGCGAGGGCCTGCGGACGTCGAGGAAACGCCAGTCGAGGCGCTGGTCCAGGCCGGTGTTCTCGTCGACGGGCAGCTTCGGCTCGGCCGGTGACACGACCTCGACGCGTTCGGGGACGATCTCCAGCCCGCCGAGCTTGACGTGGGGGTTGCCGACGACCTTGCCGGTGATCTTCACGGCGGACTCGGTGGTGACACCCTCGAAGGCCGCCTCGATCCCGTCGCCCTCACCGCCCCGGGCGTGGGTGACCTGGACGAGACCGGTGTGGTCGCGGACCAGCACGAACTGCATGCGCCGCTGGAGGCGGAGGGTGTTGATCCAGCCGAAGACGGTGACCGTCTCGTCGAGGTGGCTGGGAAGGTCTGCGACGAGGGTGCGCGTCATGGTTGGCAACTCCCTGATTGCGGGCGCGTTGGTCGCGCCACTGGTTCGGGCGGTAGACGGCCGCCCGGGGACTGGCGCCACGATAGCCGGAGGGGTCGCGCGGGTGCCTCCGGATTAAGCCGTACGTGATCGAGCGCGGCCGGACTTGGCAAAGTGGCCGCCGGGCCCGGTTGCCGGGGGCGGAGCGGGCTCCGGACACCTTCATGCGGGTTGATTACCGGGGTCGGGGGAATGGCCTGCCCATGGAGTCAGCTCTTTCCGCGTGGGCGCAGTCGGTCGCCGAGCAGGAGCTCGCCCTTTCGCTTCCCCGACGATGGGCGCACTCGAAGGGGGTCGCCCGGCGGGCTCTGTACCTTGCGCCGGTCCTGGACGGGCAGGTGGAGCTGCTGGCCTCGGCCGCGGTACTTCATGATGTCGGTTACGCCCCGAGGCTCGCGATGACGGGCTTTCATCCGCTGGACGGAGCTCGGTTCCTCCGTGATGTCCACGGCGCTGACGATCGGCTTGTTCGGCTGGTGGCGAACCACTCGTTCGCGCTTCTGGAGGCTGAGGAGCGAGGTGTGCGAGAACCGCTTGAGCTGGAATTTCCCGTAGTGGAGAACGGGCTCCTGGTGGATGCGTTGGTGTGGTGCGACATGACGACGACGCCCGACGGAGAGCCGACGGCGGCGGAGTCGAGGCTGACGGAGATCGTCGGCCGTTACGGTGCGGACAGTGTGGTCGGCCGGTTCATCCGTCGGGCGATGCCGGAGATCCTCGCAGCGGTGGCGCGGGTGGAGGCGCTGCTGGCTGCTCAGCCGAGATAGGGGTAGGTGCCGGCGAGGTAGTCACCGATCTGTTGGCGCATGCTGGGGTGGATGTCGTACCGGTCGAGGTCGGCGGGCCGGATCCAGCGGACGCCGTCGGCCTCGTCGTTGATCGTGGGTTCGCCGCCGACGGGGCGGCCGATGTAGGTGTTCTCGTACTGCTGGCGGATCTCGCCGTCGGTGTAGGCGACGATGTGGTTGGGGTTGGTGTAGACGCCCAGGAAACCGGTCACCTCGGCGATGACGCCGGTCTCCTCCAGGCATTCGCGCACCGCGCACTGGGCGGCGGTCTCCCCGATGTCCTGCGCTCCACCGGGCAGCGCCCACTGGCCGGTGTCACGACGGCGCTGCAGCAGGATGGCACCGCTGTCGTCCACCACGAGCAGATTGCTGGCGGGGATCAGGGTGTTGGCCTTCGGGGCGTCGGGGTCGTTGAGGTACTCAGTCCTGCCCATGCGTGGTGGTCCCCTCCGGTTCGGGCGTCCAGGGCCGTGAGCTGTCCCAGACGGCTTCGAAGCTCTGAGCGTAGTTGTCGAACCAGCCCGTGGAGTCGACTCGCTTGAGGTGGAGCAGAGGGTTGGCGCTCGCGGGCTGACCCCACACGTGCGGGTTGACCAGGAGATCGCTGTCGTAGCGGAACAGCGAGTTGTAGAGCGTGGTGTCGTGGAGGCGTACCTCGCAGCCGGCCTTCGTCGGCAGGCTCCGGTAGTAGGTGAGCGAGGCCCGGATCTTCGCGGCCAGGGTGTCGCCGATGCCCTCCTCGCGGCCCCGGACAGCGGCGGCCCGGCCCTTCGGGTCTCCGAAGCAGAGGCGCACGCGAACGCCGGCGGCGGCCCGTTCCACGAGCATCCTGGCAACGTACGGGTTGGTCTGGGCGAAGAACGTCCCGGAGAACACGAGCACGTCGATCTGGGTCTCGGCCTCCTGCAGCAGAGACAGCCACACCTCCCTGGGCACGCTGGCACGGTTGGCGTAGGTGGCGACCAGCTCGATGCCGACCGTGTCCGGCCGGCCTGACCGGGGCTGTGGCACAGGCCAGAGGAAGGCCTCCTCCACTCGTAAGTGCTGGGCGGCAGCGAAGCGGTGTCGCGGATGCGGCACGCGCCCGCCGAGCCAACGGCCTACGGTTTTGGGGTCCACCTCGCATGCTGCGGCGAGAGACTCGGGGGAGACACCTCGCTGGGCGAGTACGGAGCGAAGTCGCTCGTTCACGGATCCAATACAAGCCGAGGCGGAGTAGGGCCCGCAAGGACGTCACGGGACGTTTCATGGAGCTGACGGGGCGACAGGGTGCTTACGCTGGCGGCATGCCGCTGATCATCCTCTGGGACATCGATCACACGCTCATCGAGAACGCGGGAGTGAGCAAGGAGATCTACGCCGCTGCTTTCACCTCCCTGGCGGGACGTCCGCCGATGCAGGCGGCAAGAACCGAAGGCCGCACCGACCGCCTGATCATGCGCGAGATGTTCCTCCGCAACCACCGGCCGGAGCCCGACTGGCCGACCGTCCAGGCAGCCCTCGAAGCTGCGGGAGCTGAGCGGCTCGGCGAGCTGCGTCGGCGCGGCACAGCCCTGCCAGGCGTCCGGGCGGCCCTCGCATCGGCAGCGGACCAGCCCGGTTGGGTCTCCTCGGTGCTGACCGGAAACATTGCGGCCAACGCGCGGGTGAAGCTCGCGGCCTTCGACCTCGACGGGCTGCTGGACATGGCCGTCGGCGCCTACGGGGCCGACGCGGTCCAGCGACCTGAGCTGGTTGCTGTCGCCCGTGGACGCGTCCATCGGCACCGCGGCCTGTCCGTCGATGTCCCGGTCGTCCTGGTGGGAGACACCCCTCGCGATGTGGAGGCGGCGCTCGCCTCGAACGCCGAGGTCATCGCGGTGGCCACGGGAGTCGACAGCCAGGCCGACCTCGTTGCTGCCGGCGCGCGCACCGTGCTGCCCGATCTGTCGGACAGTGCGGGTCTGCTGGCACTCCTGCGGTCGTTTGCAGCGCGCTGAAGACGTCCCAGGACGTCCCGGAACCGTCCTGGGACGCGGTGCCGCGGTCCCGACACTCTCCGCCACCATCAGGTCACCAGCCACGCAACCGGCCGAGAGAGACCCAGATGATCGGCGAAGTGACCGGGATCCAGCGGATCCGGATGCTCTACCTGCAGCTGCTGTACCGCTGCAACTTCGAGTGCCTGCACTGCTTCCACGGCGAGCGCCTCAAGCACGTCGATGCGTTCTCCGCAGAGGAAGCCATCGACCTTCTCACCCTCATGCATGACCGGTACGGCACCGAGGCCGTCACCCTGCTCGGCGGCGAGCCGTTCGTCTACAAGGACCTGACGCGGGTCGTCCGCCATGCCAAGCAGGAGCTCGGTCTGCAGGTCGAGATCTGCACCAACGGCTACCGCATCGAGCGCCGCCTCACGGAGATCGCCCCCTACCTCGGCCTGCTGAGAGTGTCGCTGGAGGGCATCGGCGCGACCAACGACCACATCCGCAGGTTCGGCAGCTACCAGGGCGCGCTGAGCGCGCTCGACCTGGCGCGGGAGCTCGGCGTCGCCACCGGGGCCACCATGACGGTGACCGCCCGCAATATCGACGAGGTGGTCCCGCTGGCTCGCACTCTCCAGGGCTTCGGGGTCCGACAGTTGAAGCTCCACTGCATGCGCCCGGTCGGCAATGCGGCCGACCACCCCGAGCTGCTCGTGACCGAGCCCGCCGCCTACGCTGCCCTACGCGAACAGCTGAAGGGTGCGGAGCTCGCGATCGAGGTGATCGTCGACGAGGACCTGTCCGAGGACGGCGCCCCGGAGGTTTGTACTCCCGTCGGCGGACCGCGGGAGATCGAGCGGATCGAGGCCGACCCGCGCGGAGCGCTCACCATGTCCTGCAAGGCCGTCGGCAAGGATTCGCACGCCTTCTGGTACGACAAGCTCGCCGGCCACATCGTCCACCGACCCTCCGCGACCGACGAGCTCGCCCTCGCTGTGCCGGACGTGGTGTACACCCGTGTCTGACCGCCCGCTGTTCGAGAGCGTCGAAGGGCTCCGCGGCACCGGCAAGTCGACCGTCGCACCGATGCTCGCCGCAGCCCGCAAGGCAGTCCTCGTCCCCACCGTGCCGGTCTTCTACCAATCACTGCGGCGCGAGATCGACCTGCGGGACAACGTCGAGGCCCGGATGAGCTTCTACCTCTCCGCGCTCTTCACCGCCGTCGATGAGATACAGCGCTACCTCGCCGCCGGCATCCCGGTCGTGGTGGAGAGCTACTTCGCCCGCTGCCTGGCCAACCACCACGCCCTCGGAGCGCGCCTCGGCGTCACACTGCCGCCGGACCTCCCCCAACCCGTCACCTACCTGCTGTTCTGCACGGAGAAGGAGCGCCTGCGCCGCCTTGCCGAGCGGGACAAGCCGATCTCCCGGTGGGACGTCCTCGGTGAGGACGCCGCAGGGCGGATCACCACCGCCTACGCGCTGTTCCCGATGCACCGGGTGGACACCACTGGTCTCGAACCGGAGCAGGTCGTCCAGGCCATCCTCGCCACCGATACCCAGGGAGCCCAGCGCCATGCAGACGCAGAGCCTGTGGGAGCACACCCTCACCTTCTTCCCCCAGTTCCTCTCCGCGCTGAAGGAGCACACATCCCCTGATGCCACCGTCGCGGTCATCGGTGCGAGTGACGGCAAGTTCGTCCTTCCGCTGGCCGCCGCCGGCTACCGCGTCATCGCCGTCGAACGCGACCCGCTCGCCCTTCACGGCGGTGAGGTCCGCTTGCCTGGCTTCGTCATTGCCCGAGCAATGGGGCTGATCGACCGTCTCAAGCTCGAAGGGCTCTACGACCGGGTCCAAGTCGTCGAGGAGGACTTCCTCGCTTCCAAACCGCTCGACAGGCCCTGCGACGCGGTCTGGACCAGCTGCTCCTGGCACTACAGCGCCAACCACCACCGCCCGCTCGCCGAATTCGTCGCCCGCATGCAGCTCCTGGTGCGCCCCGGCGGCCTGTTCGGCGCGGAGTTCATGATGCCGGTGGAGCCGCGCCACCACCTGGTCGAGCACTACACGTCACCTGAGAAGCTCAGCCGCTACTTCATCAGCGCCTGGCATCTGTTGTTGACGCTGCGGACGACGGAGTTCACCGAGCGGGCCCACCTCGGCCGGCTCCAGGACCACACCCACCGGATGGGACTGCTCCTCGCAGCCCGTACGCCCGGCCCCCCTCACCTGCAAGAGAAGAAGAACTCATGAAGCACGAGTACGAGGCCAAGTTCCTCGCCGTCGACGTGTCCGACCTCCAGGCGCGCCTGACCGCCCTGGGAGCCGTCCAGGCGTTCCCCCGCACCCTGCTCACCAGGAAGATCTTCGAGAACGACGCACTCGACGGCGGTGCATGGGTCCGTCTGCGCGACGAGGGCACCCGCTCCACCCTGACGCTCAAGCAGGTCACCGACTCCACCACGATCGACGGCACCACCGAGATCGAGACCGAGGTCACCGATCTGCCGGCCATGGCCGAAATCCTCCGCAGCCTCGGCCTGCGGGAGGTCCGCTACCAGGAGAACTACCGCGAGGAGTGGCGCCTGGGCGAGGTCGCGTTCGACTTCGACACCTGGCCCGACCTCCCTACATTCGTGGAGATCGAAGGCCCCGACGAGGCGTCCGTCCGCCAGGCCGCCGCCCTGCTCGAACTCGACTACTCCGAGGCCCGCTTCGGCAGCGTCGACGAGATCTACAAGAGCGAGGCAGGCCGCGACATCCTCGCTGAGTCGACGCTTCTCTTCGCGGACGAGTAGCGGCTCGACATAGCGCAGACCTCTGGCCGCCTTCGTCGCGTGGGACGAAGGCGGCCGAATGTGTGTCTGCTGGAGGGTCTCAGCGCAGGTGGTCGAAGGCGCCGGACTTCGCGCCGTCGAGCAGGGCGCCGATTTCGGCGCGGGTGTAGACGAGTGGGGTCTGCGTCGGGTTCTTGGAATCGCGGATAGCGATGAACTGGCCGACGGTGCCGAACTCCACGCAGTTGTCGCTGCCGCCGCTGAACGGGGACTTCTCCCAGATGACGTCGGAGAAGTCGATCTCGACGGGGTCGGGCTTGTTGATCACGTGCGCTTCTCCTTGAGCAAGCTGGTCAGACGGGCATGGGTCTCGGGCGGGCCGAGAGCGCGCGCTCGCAGGTGGTCGAAGACCTCGGTGTAGTGATCGACCTCATCCGCACCCTCGAAGTACACCGAGTTGGGGCCATTCTCCATCCACACGACTTCCGGGTTGGGGTCGGGAAAGCCCATCAGAACGAACGGGCCGTCGAGGCCCGGGTGAAGTCCTGCACTGAAGGGCAGGAACTGCACGGTGATGTTCGTCCGCTCTGCCATGGCAAGCAGGTGCTCGAGCTGGCCGCAGAGTACGGCGGGTTCCGGAATCCGGTGAAGCGCTGCTTCGTCGATCACAGCCCACAGCTTGATGGCGTTCTCGCCCTCCAGTAGGTTGCGGCGACCCATCCGCACCTCGACAAGGGCTTCGATCTGCTGCGGAGTGAGGTCGAAGCGCATGTTGGCGATGACCTGCCGTGCGTACTCCTCGGTCTGCAGTAGGCCGGGAACGAGTTCGGTTTCGTAGGTCCGGAGGGAGTCCGCGCTGGACTCCAGGGCCAGGTAGCCGCCGTACTTGGTCGTGTTGATGACGGCGGAGTACTTCTTCCACCACGGTTGCCGCTGCGCCGCGTCGGCGCGGACCAGGTCGAGGATGTCCTCGCGGGCTGCCGGGTCGGTTATGCCGTAGCAGTCCAGAAGAGCCTTCGCGAGCACCGGGGTTGTCCCACGGTCGCCGTTCTCGATGCGGCTCAGCGAGCCCTGACTGACCTCCACCACGGCGGACACCTCGGTCAGCGTCAGGCCGGCCTGCGCTCTCAACTCCTTGAAGCGAGCGGAGAGCTGACGTCGGTACACCGAGGGTGGTGCCGGGTTCCTCTTCCATGCCATGGGCAGCAGTGTGCCACCTGAGGGCCCTGAGGCAACTCGAATGAGGGAAATCCGACTGGGAATATTGCCCACTCTGAGAGTGCCGAGGCATGCTGCCGGAGGTAGCGATACGTGAGGGCATCGTCGCGGCTCGTGTCGGTGCGTGAGCTCATAGGAGGCAGTCGGTGCTGTCCATCCAGACCGAACCTCGGCAGGTCTCATGGGTCGTCCCCTCGCGGGAGGAGGCTGTCGGTTATGCGCGGCACAGAACGGTGGCGGAGATCAGAGCCTGGGGCATTGAGCTCGCCGACTCGTTCGAGGTGGAGTTGGTGGTCACCGAGCTGGTGACCAACGCGGTCTCGCACGCCGGTGGGCAGGTCGTCGGCGTCGGGGTTCAGGTGGCCGAGGCGGGCGCGGTGGTGATTCGGGTCAGTGATGCGCACCCGGGGTTCTTCGGTCGACGGGTGCGGCGGGAGCCCGGGGAGCACGGGCGGGGGCTCGCCATGCTGCGGCAGTTGGTGCGGTGCTGGTGGTGGGAGCCGTTGGCGGAGGGGAAGGTGGTCTGCGCGCTGGTGGAGGT